>JBAWXO010000157.1:0-5196 GCA_037144035.1 Kiritimatiellales bacterium | reverse complement strand
GATGGATGGATCAGTCGGAATATGTTCGCAGGAACTGCTGAGAATAACAATCGGGATGTGCGGATTCAGACGATAAATCTCTTTGGCCAGCTCACTGCCGTCCATGTCGGGCATCTGGTAGTCAACCAGCGCGATGTCATATTTGTGCCCGTTCATCAGGTGCTCAAGAGCTTTTACCGGATGTTCGAATGTTTCTGAAAAAACGCCCCACTGCGCCAATTGATCACTCAGGAGCCAGCGGTTGGTTTCGTTATCATCGATAACCAGCACCCGCTTTCCGCGCAGCGCTTCAATCGGAAGGATTTCCACTTTTCCTTTGGACTGTTCAGCGATCGGAAGCGTTATGGTGAAGAAGAAGGTGCTGCCTTTGCCTTTCTGGCTTTCGAACCAGAGTTTGCCACCCATCAGTTCAGTTAACTTCCGGCTGATGGTCAGTCCCAGACCGGTTCCCCCGTATTTACGGGTGCTGGACGCATCGGCCTGTGTGAAGGCCTGGAACAACCTTTCCTTGTGTTCATCAGCAATACCAATGCCGGTATCCCGCATCGCGAATTCAATCTGGCACTCTTTTTTATTCCCATCCAGCCATACGTTACGAACACTCAGATGAATTTCACCGTTTTCGGTGAACTTGGTCGCATTACCGAGCAGATTGACGATGATCTGGCGCAGGCGGGTTGTGTCGCCAACCAGGATTTTCGGAACATCAGGTTCAACATAATACAGCAGTTCAATGTTTTTCTTGGCGGCAACGTGCATGAAGAGATCAAAGGCGTCTTCAACACATCCGCGCAGAACAAACGGCGATTTTTCAAATTCAATTTTGCCCGCCTCGATTTTTGAGTAGTCGAGGATGTCGTTGATGATCGTCAGCAGATTTTCGCCGCTGACTTGAATCGTATGAACAAACTCTTCCTGCTGATGGGCGAGGTTGGTGCCGAGCAGCAGACTGGCCGCGCCGATCACCCCGTTCATCGGCGTGCGGATTTCATGGCTCATCATGGCCAGAAACGCGCTCTTCGCCTTATTGGCCGACTCAGCGGCCTGCTGAGCCGCAATCAAATGCTGTTCGTCTTCAACCTGTTTAGTGATGTCTCGCGAAATACCGACCACGCCGATCACTTCCCCTTTTTCATTGCGCATTGGGCACTTGATCGCTTCGCTATATTTTATCTTCCCGTCTAAACCGATGCGTCTTTCCCGAGCACGTGTCACCTCGCTGGCGACCATTTGCCGCTGTTCTTCTTCGACCTTCTTCTGTCCATCCGGGCCGGGAAAAAAATCCACATCGGTTTTACCGATCAGTTCGTCGATGGATTTTGAACCACGCCCCTTGACCCACGCCAGATTGCCGCCCAGCACTTTCGACTGGCGGTCTTTATAATAAAAACTGTCTGTCAGATTATCAAAAATCGCCTGGATGAACGAAGCGGACTGTTCAGCATCATGCTTGGCTTTCAGCAAGCCTTCCTCATTCTCAGCCTGCTGGGTGACGTTGCGGGAAATGCCGGCTATGCCGATCACCTCACCGTTTCTATTTCGCATTGGACATTTGACTGAGTCGATATATTCAATCTTACCGTTTGGCAGGACATGGCACTCTCGGGCGCGTTTCACCTCGCCAGCGGCCATTTGAAGCTGTTCTTTGTCATACAGTTGCTGTCCCAGCGGGGCGGGATGGGTGTCAATGTCGGTTTTACCGATCAGTTCGTCGATGGAGTTCGCACCACTCGCCTTAATCCACGCCAGATTGCCGCCCAGCACTCTCGACTGGCGGTCTTTATAATAAAAACGATCTTCCAGATTGTCAAAAATCGCTTGAATGAACGCCGACTTCTGTCTGGCGGCCTCTTCGTCCAGATACTTCACGGTGATATCTTCCATATAGCCTTGCCACAGTATGCTCCCGTCGCGCAACCGTTTCGGGTTTCCGCTGGTTCGAATCCAGTGAATGCGATCCTGTGGAGAATGGATGCCGAAAGTAATTTCAAAATCGGATAGATTTTCAGCCGACTTTTTCAGCGTATCCTGCACGAGATCAGCGGATTCCGGGCATAGACGGTTCCACGCAATCTGTCCGTCTTTTGCCAGTTGGGCAGGTGGGGCGAAGAAGATGTGCTCAATGTCCAGAGTGGAGTAGGGGAACGTGCACCGGCCGTCTTCCCACTGGCGGTACTGATAGATCGTGCCGGGCAGGCTGTTGACAAGCCTCGCCAGCTGTATTTTGGTTAGGAAAATCCCCTTCTGCAACTTCTGTAATTTTAGTGAAATATTTTTAAGCATAGTGATGTGATAGAAACAGGTATTTCCTGAACAAGCAATACTTGTTACATCGTAATGATATCCCCTACGCCGTTGAGCACATAATCCGGCTGATAGGCGAAACGGAAAATATCATCACGCTTTGTGACGCCGCTTAATACCAGCACCGTCGTGATTTCCGCCTCGACGCCCGCGATAATGTCGGTATCCATGCGGTCACCGACAATTGCGGTTTCTTCCCGCTGACAACCCAGCTTTTTGAGGGCATTGCGCATCATCAGCGGGTTGGGTTTTCCGACGTAATAGGCTTTGGCTCCGGTCGCCAGTTCAATCGGGGCCAGCAGGGCTCCGGTCGCTGGCACAATCTGTCCGCCTTCAATCGGACCGGTCAGGTCAGGATTGGTGCCGATCAGCTTGGCACCGTTCAGCACCAGCTTCGTGGCGTGGCAGATACGCGCGTAGTCATAGTTCGCGCTTTCGCTCACCACGACGTAGTCCGGATTGGTGTCATTGATCGAATACCCTTCGTCATAGAGTGCGTTGATAATGCCCGCATCGCCAATGACATAGGCCGAACCGCCTGGCTTCTGGCTGGCGAGGAACGTCGCGGTGGCTCGCGCGCTGGTGTAAAAATGACTTTCCCCTACCTTCAACCCCATGCGCGCAAGTTTCTCGCTCAATTCGCGAAGGGTGCGTGCGCTGCTGTTGGTCAGGAAAAGGAACTTCTTATCTTCCTTTCGCAACCACGCCACAAATTCGAGTACGCCCGGTAACAGTTTGTTTCCATGGTAAATCACGCCGTCCATATCGCAGATGAACGCTTTCTTACTCTGTAAATCCTTCATTTCTTTCTCTCCGGTTCCAAACATTGAAAAAACCGTATCTGTTTTTCCAATGATTGGAAAGCCCAGCGTTTATTACTGAATCCATGACGTCAACGTAATGTCCGTAATAGACGATTCGCTACCATCGGGATGAGCCGAAAATGAACCGGCATCATGCTTTACGCCGGCGGCGGCGGGACGATGAGCACGTTGCAGAAGGCTTTATGGAGAACCGTTTCGGTCACGCTCCCGAGCAGCATCTTGCGCAGGAGTCCATGCCCGTGCGATCCGATCACAATCATATCGATATCTAGATTTTCGGCCTGTTCAAGAATGAGTTCGGCGGCATTGCCTTTCAGCAGCATCGCCTGAGCATCCACTTCCGCCTCCCGTAATTTTCTTGAAAGCTGGAGCAGCGCCTGATGCTCCTGCTTATATTCCTCGGCACAGAGATCACGAGCCATTTCGACATCGCCGATCGGTGCACTGATGAATGCGGCGGCAGGGTCGTAAAACGATGCGCCTGCATAGGCTTCCGTTTGGAACTGGTCGGACGTGACGTGAACAATCCACGTTTTTGCCTTCAGCCCTTTTGCCAGAATTGTAGCCTGTTCAACGACCTTACCTGTGTTTTTGGAAAAATCCACAGCGACCAGAATTTTTTTCATGACAAACTCCTTTTATGTTCTCGCCCGCTTCCATTGTAACGCGAACCCAAGAAGAGGCAAGGAGTTGTTTAATCGGGTTTTGTGCCTGAAATCTAACGCCTCATTTTTTACCGAGGTCGCAGAGGTTGCACTGGCGGCAATCAAGACCGGGTGGAGTCCAAAGGCGGCCTTCCTTTTTCGCTTTGCGCGAGTTGTTCCAGTTGATGAGCGCGAGCAGAATGCCGAGAAGGATAAATCCGCCGGGAGCTTGACCCATGAGCATGAAACTCTGTGTCCAGTCTTCGATCAGTTTGATCTGAAAGAGCGAGCCGGTGGATAGAAATTCGCGGATGCCGCCGATGACGGTGAGCGACAGGGTGAAGCCGATGCCCATGCCGATTCCATCGGCAATGGAGGCGAGAATTCCGTTCTTGCAGGCAAACGCCTCGGCGCGACCCAGCACAATGCAGTTCACAACGATCAGCGGAATAAAAATGCCGAGTGCTTCATAGATGGCCGACGGAGCGTAGGCCTGCATGAGCAGATCCACCACCGTAACGAAAGCGGCTATGACGACAACATAGCAGGGGATGCGCACTTTTTTCGGGACGACATTGCGAATGAGCGAAATGACCATGTTGCTGCCGGCCAGCACAAAAAGCGTCGCTACGCCCATGCTGAATCCGTTGATGGCGTTATTGGTGACCGCCAGCGTCGGGCACATGCCGAGCATCAGCACGAAGGTGGGGTTCTCGCGGATGATTCCTTTGGTTAACTCTTTGAATAAGGACATTACTTTGTCTCCTTCAGAAGCTGTTCTTTGTTCTGTGCGAACGTTTCGGCAATGGTGAAGACCGCGCCGCCGACGGCGCGGCTGGTGATGGTGGCGCCGGTGATCGCATCAAGGTTGCCGCCGTCTTTTTTGACCGCCCACGGAGTCTGACCGGCGGCGGCCTTCATGCCGTTAAACTGATCAAGGATGGGGTTGGGCGGCAGGCCGGTTTCTTTTTTGACGGCCAGGATTCCGGAAAGAGTTTTTTCACGTACTCGTTCCGCCACGACGGTTCCAAGGCCTGGAGTTTCAGACTGTTTCGTGACGATTACCGTGGTGACGGTTCCGTCCGGTTTGAGTCCGGCCAGTACACAAACTTCACCGGCATACCCTTTGGTTGTGACGGTTTCTCCGGCAAAGCCGGTGATCTGTCCGCCTTTGCGGGCGGCGTAGAACGTAACGCCGTCGAGCGTGACGGCTTCTTTCGTTGGCTGGTTGTCGAAGGCGGGTAGCACCTGGCTTAGCGCGGCCGTATTTTTTATTTGTTACGCGGCGTCAATCGACACTTCTGTGATCACAAAAACCCATGCCATCAGGGCGGTGGCGGCGCAGGAAATCAGCCCCAAGCTCAGTACGAGCGGAGTGAGTTTGACGTTTTCGCTGCTCATTGGGCGGCCTCTTTCTTGATGCG
>JBAWXO010000156.1:0-5205 GCA_037144035.1 Kiritimatiellales bacterium | reverse complement strand
TTTATCGACGGCGGAACGGTAGAAAATACAGGTGCCATCGGCCAGCTCAGCGTCAAATCCCTTAATCTCATCCTTGGAAGTTTCAACGATGCGCGTGACCGGCGAAGTCACACCGCGATGCGGTACTGCCAGCGTAACCAGCAACTGACCGCCCTGTCCGCGCCAGTTGGCATGAATATTCGGCGACGGCGTGTATATCCATTTTTCCCGGTTCTGCAAAATGCCGACCCAGCCGAGAATCTGATTGGTGCTGTAGACCCCGAAATATTTCTTGTAGTCCAGCGCCGGCGTACCGAACTGATACAGGCTGAGATTCGGCGCATCGGGCTGACGGGTGAATATCCGTTTCTGCTCAAGGTCTGTCACCACCTCGTCCGCACTGAACTCCGGCCCGAAGCACCAGGTTTGGGTAAAATCGTGCGCAGCTTCGCTCGCAACCCGGTCCGTGATGATCCAGCAACCGGTGCCGCGCAGGAAATGTACCTGCCGGCGATGGGTGACATCCGTAACGGAACTCCCATGATCAACTTTACCGCTCGCATATTTAGCGCCGTAGCTACTTCCGTCAGTACGAAAGTTCCAACCTTCATACGGACCGATTATTCCGGTCTCCATAAGATCAAAATTCGTCGAGGTGTTCCAAAGCACAGGATCAAGCTTTTCAAACCCGCCGGTCCGGCGCTGGGAACTCATCCCGTCTACCAGGATCGTGTTCTGGCCGGCAGCGGAATACCAGTAGCCGCTCCAGCCCATCTCGCCGTCACGCGAGTCATACACTTCGCCGACCGCGCTGACCAACAGGTTTCGTCCGAAGGCGCTAAGTTGCAGTCCGCCGTCCTGCGCGCGCCAGTGTCCGATACTTGGACGGTTTATATTCATGAACAGGTACAAACTGTCCGGAGACCATCCGTCGCGCTGAACAGCGAAGCCGCCATACGGGAACAAAACCGATGTAAAGGCGGTGGAGAAAGGCTTTACGTCCTGTGTCTGGCCAAAATTTCTCCAAACAACATTTTTCCCAACAGTCGGAGAGAACCCGTCGGGGCGGACAATAGCCGGGATAAAACGATCGCGGCAGATGCTGCGTTTTTCGAGTCCGGCTAAGAAAGTCGAATCCCGGTCGCCCTCTGGAAGCTGCTGCATAATCTCGATAATATCCTTCAGGTTATTGGAGAAATAGTTAAGCGAATGCTCGCGATCCGTGCCGTCGGGGTTGTGAGTCATCGTGAGTACAGGAACCGATTGCTCTCTCCAACGGGCCGCATCCTGGAACTCACTGAAGTGGGTTCCCCACTTGAACATTTCGCCAGCCAGATGGCGGATCTGATTGGGCACCAGTGTTTCGGCCCGGTCGAGACAGGTGAAGCTGCGGGTGGTTTCCGCCGTCGCGGCGCGTATCAGGATGCGGGCCAGCGCCGCAGGATCGATCTGGTCGATCTGACCGGCGTCACCGGCAGTTTGCAACACAGAGACCAGACCGGCGTGCAGACTTTCCAAACGCCACGCGAGATAAAGCTGGCTGTTGAGCCAATCAATACCGACCAGGTTACGCCGCCCGTCGGGTCGCTGCCCCCACAGTGAGGGATTTTTTTTGACTGCACCATACTGGCTTTCCCAGTTTGCGGCAAAGTCGTCCCAGGTCGCCACCCAGGCTTTGAGATATTTTATATCCCTGGTCTTGAGATAGGCTTCGGCATACTTCGTCGGCCAATGCATACTGGATATATCGCGAATCGTCGTATCGTAATCGGCGCTGGCGGCCTTGAAAAAGTTGATGTGACCGGGCTTACCGATCTCGAAGGTATAGCGGGTGTTGTTATCGCCATACTTCACCGTGGTCAGCTTTCCGTCCACTAGCTGATCGGCATCGGCCACGCCGTACAGCCAGTAACTGAACGTTTCCTGCCGGGGCAGCGCCGCCATCCGCTGAACCAGCACCTGACGGTAAGCGCGCATAGCTGCGGGGTAATCTCCGGCTTCGGCCTGCCTGCAAACATCCACCAGATCGAGGCGGGCAAGATTCATCAGACTGAAAAGCTGCTGATAACTTTTGAGCGTGTTGATTTCCACAGGGTCTTCCGGCAGCGGCGCACCTTCGGCGTGAACAATCCGCAGGTTTTTATCAATCCCCTCCAGTCCGCGATAGTTGAGATCCGAGCGCCACAGGAAAACAATCTGGTCGCCTGCTTCCAGCTTGATGTCTTGAAGACTTCGGTTGCCGGCAAAACCCTCCACCGGCCTGGGCTCGGCAAAGCGCTCAGGCGCAACGAAGGCGGTTTCGAACAAGGTCTTGAAGACCGGCTTTTCGCCGCGCAAAACGCCAATCAGCAGTCCGGCCCGGCGGCTCATATCCGTTGGCAAAGTGCTGCGCCAGAAAAGGTCGCCGGTGAGCGAATAGGTTCCATCCGCCGGTGCGTGAAAGAATACCGCCAGATCGGCGCCGGACCACTCCGTCACCGGATTGTCCGGGTTATAATTCCATGTCAGGGAAAGTGCATCCGCCGTCACCACGTAGGCGTGGCGCTGAAAAACACCGTTATTTGTCCGGCTGGCAAACCCGTTCAACGGGGTCAGCGACTGAGGATCGGCCAGCAGACGCGTTACATCTTCATTTTTTTTTCGCTGTTTAGCAGTGATCAGATGATACGACCAGCGGACCGAATCGGGCGTCAGCAGACTGCCATGAGTGTACCGTTCACCGGCGCGTGCTGTGCCGGCGGAGAAATCGAGCTGACGGGAATATTCTGTAGCGGCATGGCCGGCAGCGGCAATTGCCAATATAAAAACCCAGACGATAGTGTGTTTCATTTTAGTCCTTCTTGTTTGCAGCTGAAAATCAAATGCTATTCGACAGGAAACCACCTTAGGAGTTCTCTTGCGACCAGTTCATGCCCCTGCCGATTGGGATGATTGCTCCAAGATAGCAAATCGGACAACTCGCCGGTTTCCATGCATACCTGAAATGCGGAGAAACTGTCCGCCAGGCCGATCTGGTTCTCTTCCGCCAGCCGACGGATCTGCACTGCATGGGCTTCCAGTACCGGCCGGTCAGCTCCGGTATATGCGGAAGTCTGAGTCACATCCATCGTTGGTGTGAGCAAAATAATTTTGCAGCCCGCCCGGAGTCCGGCATGAATCATCCGGCTCCAAGCCTCGCGGGCCCGATCCAGTCCAATACCCCGATCGTTCAGACCGTAATCGATCGTGATCAAGTCGGGGCGGTGACAAAGAACTTCTTTCGCGAACCGGGCGGCTCCGGATTCAGAGTGTTCGCCGCCGATAGCAGTCACAATAACATTCGCCGTTGCAAAGGGAAACCGGTGAGCAAGCCCGGTCCTCAAAAGATGCGGATAAGCGTTCAGCACATCCACACGAGGTGTTGCAAAATATCCCGCCGGAACGCTGTGTCCGTGACACACCACGTTGACCGTGCGGTTATCCGGCCACTGCCGGCGCATGATCTCCGAGATCTCTGCCAGATAATCTGCACGTCCGGGTAATCCCATAAAACCTCCGAGCTAAGGGCTGATGTTATACCAGTCGTTGGAACCATTGCCATAATCCGGGACCATAGCCCCGCTGTTTCCGCTCCATTCAAAGCCGCGCGGAACAAGAATGTTCTTAGCCATGACGACGCCATTGCTTTCCACCTTGAATTCAAAGCTCCGCCCGGCCAGACCGACCGCATTTACCGCACCTGCTGAAAAGGTACTGGCCTTCATGACGATCCCCCGCTTCGTTCCGCCAGCAGGGGTCACCAGCAGGATTTTGGCCTGGGCGGAAATCCCCGATGCAGTGAGGGTGGCGTTTGATTGCAGGGTACTCCGGACGCTCAGGGACGCACTGGAACCCGTTACACAGTCAAAGCCGTTCGTAATGCCACTGCTTAAGTCTGACAGACCCGTTATTCCGCTGGCCAGCCCCTGAATCGGGCGAATGAGCGTAACCAGCTGCAAATTGCTGCTTCCGCTGAATACCGCGTGAACATCTACCGCCGGAATGCAATCGCCGATACTGCGGGCATACCAGCCGTAACAGGGGTTGGTGCTGCCGTAATATTTTTCATAGGTGACATTCTGACCAAAGGAGTAGAGCCAGACATTCGGAGTGTTCGTCGTGTCATTATCTGCCGTATAAATACAATGATTCGTCTGATCGATGACAACTTCTGCTTCCTTAAACCCGTACACCTTCGTTCCATCATTTGTTTTGTACGGCTGGAAATGCCAGACCTGCCGGTAACTATGGCTATCCGCATCCGAACTGAGCAGATTGTCTATTAGCACCCATAAGCCGGCCTCTTTGACAAAGAAGCTCTGACGGTGATGCGTGACGTTGGTTTCACTCCCATATCCCTGCTCATGCAACCCCTCGACCGCATCGAAGTATTCCGTGCTGTGCCAGATGGCATTAATGGTGTTGGTATAAACCTGTTGCGCCAGCACAATGAGCTTATTGGTTTTATTTTGGTTGTTTCCATCCACCAGGATGGTATTGACCTTTCGCGAGCTTTGCTCTGACAGATAGGCATCAGCGACCGTGGGGGCCGTATCCGGGTAATAGTTAGGCGGGCCGGCGGCAACCAGCAGATCGCGTCCGAAAGCACTGAGCTGAACGGCATTCTTATCGCACATGTAGTGGCCGCGCTGGGGACGACCACCCATGAAAAAGAGGGCCCTGTCGGCGAGCGTCCAGCCGCTACGCTGCACATAATATCCAGCGTACGGAAAAGCCACTGAAGTAAAGGCCGGCGCGGTGCCGGTTCCGGCATAACAGTCATTGATCTGTTTTTCGAGGGGGCCTGTTGCCGGATTATTATTGGTCTGCGATGAAATCCATTTACTTTTTACCACCGTGTTAGTCCAAACCTCCGGGGTTATATCAGAAGGTTCATTGCCGATTTGCGGCGGACTGAAAGTCGGGCCACGTAACGCCCAGACCATTCGCCAGAAGCTGTCGATATCCGTACGCATGAGTCCGCTCCAACTGCGGGAGTTCGTACCGAAGATCCCAAGCAGTTCTTCCATGCGATCCGCATCCCCTTCATTATAATTCAACGACTGCTCCAGCATGCCGCCGTCGGGGTGCACCATGGTGGAAACGAAGTCCAGCATCGCGGCATCAGCCTGCGTTTTTATGCTGCTTTGGGTCTGAAGAAATTCATTGAAAAACCGGCTGGTGAGCAGCAATGCATAAAGTCCGCTG
>JBAWXO010000155.1:0-5241 GCA_037144035.1 Kiritimatiellales bacterium | reverse complement strand
CGACCGTACGCGTTGGTCAGATGCTCGGCGCGGACTATGTGCTGACGGCTTCCATTATTTCGATCGACCGTGCTTCATTGACGGTGAGCGGCAAACAAATGGTCAGCTTCGCGCTTCGTATGACGGTTAAGGTCAGTGAAGCCGTGCAAGGGGCGTCGGTTTACGGCGACAACTGGGCAAGTAAGTATCCGGTGACCGCAGAAAATGCCGCTGGAACCGATGCTAGTTTCTATTACAACGATCTGCTGGATGCCTGGGCCAAAGAAACCGGCGCGAAAATTGCCGAAAAATCGAAGACCTGGCGCCGCGTTGAAGCGGCTCCGGTGCAGCTGGTCAGCTTTACGGTCAGCACGACTATTGATGAACTGATCCAAGGACTGGAATCCGGTGTGCGGGCTCCGAATGCGCTGCTCGATGAAATGCGCCGCATCGTTGGCGGGGCAACAGTTCAAATTGACGGAGCCGCGGTCGGCTCTTCACCGGGAACTTTTCAGGTCGCTCCGGGGATGCATCAGATGCGTATTTCGCGCCAGTGGATGAAAGACTGGCAGCAGACCGTTAACATTCAAAACGGCAGCAACTTCAAAGTCGGTCTGGAACTTTCCGACTCCGGCCTGCAGCGTTTCCAATCCTTGGAAAAACTGAGGGCGCAGATTGCCAAGGACTACGCCGAAGCGATGGCGCTAAAGGGCGTGAAGGTTAACTTCGACACCGCCGCATGGCGCGATGTTTCCGTTGGCAACAAAGGCAGTGAAATCAATCTGGAGAAAAAAGAAATCCAGCAGCAGGGTTTGATCAACGCCGTCGGCCGGTGATTGCAGAAAGAGTGCGTTGATGCCGTATGTTCATGTTACTCGTGCGGGCTGGCTTTTGCTTGCTGTCGCAACTCTGTTGACATCAGGGTGTGCGACGCATAGCCAAAACGCAGGGCAGGCTATGAACCGGCTGAAAGCCGGTGACACGGCTCCGGCTTTGCAGTGGTCGGAAAAGCTGAAAACAAGCTCGTTCAGCAAAGATCTCGGCTATCTCGAAAGCGGACGTATCAAAATGCTCTCCGGCGATTTTTCCGGAAGCCGCGCCGATTTCGCGACGGCCATCGATAAGGTTCTTGAGGAAACTGAAACCGGCCCGGCCATCCGGGTT
Source organism: Kiritimatiellales bacterium (assembly GCA_037144035.1). GTDB lineage: Bacteria > Verrucomicrobiota > Kiritimatiellia > Kiritimatiellales > Tichowtungiaceae > Tichowtungia. The sequence goes on along the minus strand of JBAWXO010000155.1, from coordinate 4,098 downwards.
GGTTCAATCGGTTCAACCGTCGCCGCTTCGACGATTGCAGATGACACCATTCGCAAGTACCAGCTCTCGCCGTATGAAATCATTCAACTCCTGCACTATCAGACGCTGAACTATCTGTTTAGCGGCGATCCTCAAGGAGCAGGCGTTGAAGCGCGGCGAACCGTGTTTGCTCAGGATGCGATTGCGGAAAAATATTCAAAAGAAGTGGGAGCTAATCAACCACCAGCCGACGCCACAAAAGCTAAAGCGATGGCGACGGTTAACGCCAAAATGGAAACGATGGGGCCGGCGCTGGAGCGCACACGCAGTTCCCACGAAAACGGACTGGCCTGGTATTTCTGCGGACTGATTTTTGAAAAGCAGGGCGATACGGCCAATGCGACGCTCTGTTATCGCAAGGCATGGGAACTTTCTCCGCAAAACCCGTGCATCGTAAAAGATTTTCTCCGCCTCTTGCAGACGCAGGATCGGCAGGCCTTCCTCGATCTGGTTCTGCAGAACAATGTGGATGTGAAGAGTCTGACACGCGGACCGACCGAAATCGTTGTGCTTTATGAGGCCTCGTTGATTTCTCAGCGCCGCGCTGAAAAAATTCCGCTCCCGATTCCTGATTTCCGCGGTGCGATCACCTTGATATCGGTTGATTTTCCTTTTTACAGTGATCCAGCCTATACGCCGTCTCCACTGACCCTTGTGGAAAATGGCGCAGAACTTGGCGTTGCGGAACCGGCGGTTTATCTTCAGTCTCTTGCCTACCGGGATTTGAAAGAGAAAATGCCCGGTATTGTGGTTCGCAATGTCACCCGCGCGGTGACCAAAGTTGCCGCACAGCAGGTAGTGAATAATCAAAATGACAGCATGATGCAACTGGGCATGATGGCGGTTAACGCGGTTTCGTCGCTGGCTTCTACCTCGGATACCCGCGCATGGTATTCCATCCCGATGGCAACGCAGCTCTACCGGGGCTCGATTTCGGCAGGAACGCATACGCTGGAATGCCGCAGTCCGGTCAGCGGAGCATCTTTGACCATTCCAGTTACAATCACCGAAGGTGAAACGAGACTGATCTGGATTGCCGATACCGGCGGAATCGCAGTTGCGGCGACCGCTTCATTATCAGAGAAAGGGTTGCCTCCGACCTATCAGCAGTTTAATAATCCTTTTTATACAAACGGCGTGTCGGGAGTCGTGAATGAAACGATATCGACCAACCTAGGCGTTGAATCAGTAACCAGTAAGGAGACTGTATTATGAAAATATCAAAAAAAAATATAATTACCGCTGCCATTGTGGCGGCAGGTCTGGCCGGACTCAGCGGCTGTGCGAACACGTCCGGAACAATCGTTAAGACCGACCACCTGACCGGGGCGTCCACGATGATTGCGGAAAACGCCCGTCTGGCACACCGTGTAGCAGTGACAAAGACAACTTATGATGAGGTCAACGGCTTAAAGCGGGTTCACATCACCCTGGTATCTGATCGCAACAAAGTGCTGCGTGTTGACTACCGCATCTGCTGGTTCGATGCCAACGGCATGGAAATGGATCCCCAGACCAAGACCTACCGGAATCTGATTATCGAAGGACGCGATGGAGTGTCGGTGACCGGTGTGGCCAACTCGCCCGCGGCGGTTTCCTCCAAAGTTCGTATCCGTGAAACATCTCAAGCTGAATAAACGAAAGGAACCCTGTATATGAAAAAAGTATATTTCTCTCTGTGTCTGATCTGTTGCGCCGCATTTCTGAGCGGATGCGCCACCCAGGTGAAGGAAGTGCCGCTTGACCGTACGGCCGCCACCACCAGAATCGAACCGCAGGATATTCGTCGCACTGTCGAGAAGATGGTGGAATCGCTGCTCGTGGCTCCGGGTGTTAAAGAAGCCGTCGGCGGCCGCCGTCCTGTACTGGATGTCGAGCCGATGAAAAACCGCACCATGCAGCACATTGATATGATCAGTCTGACCGAATCGGTTCGCATGCAACTTCTGCGCTCCGGCATGTTCCGCTTTGTGGATCGTTCGTCGATCGGAACGGCGGCGACGGATATTGAACGAATCAATCAGGAAAACCAGCTGGGCCTGGTCGATTCTTCTAAGGCGGTCAAAGCCGGACAGCAGACCGCGCTGGATATGTATCTGACCGGAACACTGTCGGAGATCAAGAATGTCGATGGTCGCACAACCGACCAGTACTACAAATTCTCCATGTTCCTGAAAGACCTCAAGACCGGTGAACTGGTCTGGGCCGACGAACAGGAAATTCGCAAATTCAGCACCAAGCCGGTTATAAACTGGTAAACAGCCTGCTTTTCACGAAAACCGCCTTTGGAACATCCGGGGCGGTTTTTTTTGTTTCCGGCGGCAAATAACACCAAAACCGCATGATATTCGGTATGAGGACGCCCGGTGAGGTCACCGGGCCTTCAGTTTTTTGATTCCGATTTTGCAGGCCGGGTGACCTCACCCGGCGGGTATGGTTAAATACCGAATATCATCCGCAGATGGTATAACACCACCTGCGCTAGAACATGTTCTGTTTGGTTTGTCGAGATTCATAGGTAGGGCGCTTTCGCCGAAAGCGCCGCGGACGGCTCGGCGAGCCGTCCCTACCCAGAGGACGCCCGAGAAATGCGTCAAACTTAAGCGAATATGCTCTGGAGATTCGGTATTATGAAATAGGAATTGGAGGGCCACGCTTCGTCGTGGCCGCTGTCATCAAAAAAATGGACGCGACGAAGCGCGTCCCTCCATGGGGATGTGTCGTTTATAGTACCCTGTTTTTACCGGATGATATGCAGGTTTGATATAAGCCCGCTCTTCTTGCTTTTTTAGAACAGGTCGGGTAGCTTCTCCGCTCATATTTTCTCGAGGAAATAATATGCCGAAGATTGAAATTATGCCGTCCATTCTGGCGGCCGACATGGGAAATCTGGAAGCCGCCATCCGCCAATGCGAACGGGCAGGGGCCGATCAGATTCACATGGACATTATGGACGGCGTTTTTGTGCCGAATATCAGCATGGGCCCCGCCGTGGTCGCCATGGCAAACGGCGTGACGAATCTGCCAATGGATGTTCACCTGATGCTGCTTCAGCCGCAAAATCATATTGAGGCGTTCGCCAAAGCCGGCGCGGACACAATCCTGATTCACATTGAGGCCGACTGTGATGTCGAAGATACGCTTAAAAAAATTCGCGGCCTCGGCTGCAAAAGCGGAATCACAGTAAACCCGCCAACGCCGGTGGACTCCATTTTCAAATGTTTGGGAAAGGGGCTGGCCGACGACGTGCTTGTTATGTCAGTGAACCCCGGCTTTGGCGGACAAAAATATCTCGTTGCCCCCGAGGCCAAGGTGGCGGAAGTCCGCGAAGCATACGGCAAGGAATCAGACAGGAACTTTCCAGAGTAACAGAGCCATCGCTTCCTGCATCACGCCGTACGTATCCCGTATCAGTGCTCTCAGTGTCATCCGTGGTCATCTTTTTATTTTCTTACGCAAATCTTCAGGTGGCCCGCGAACTCCGGGCGCGGGCAGAGGCCGTCGTCGGCTCGTCCGGCGTAGTTCGCCGCAGCGAACGAAGGTTGGACACGCCGTTCTTTGTTTCAGCTTTCTTTTCCCATATTACCTCTACGCAACCAGTCCCTCCGTCGCTGAAGCAGCTTCCCGCTTCGCCAAGGCTACGCAGGACTGGATGGAGGGCAGGCAAGCCTGGTTGCAAGAGAAAGCGGCGTCAAGCCGCCGCACTCCAAAAGTCCACTGTTTCATAGTAGTTACAAGCCAAACTCCAGGGGACAGCTTCCCGCTCAAGAGCGGGATCCCTGCCTCACTAGCACTTTTCTACTTGCGTGGCTCGCCTGCAAAGCCGCCACACTCCAAACCGCCGCCCTCTATACCAAGCAGGCCGGTTTAGTGAACCGGCCTGCTTTTATATTGCAGCCATCATGAGCTGCAAAACATTACAAAATATTCGGGCTTATTTACCGATATTTTCAATTACATTCTTCGCCTTATTGACCGTCCCCTGGTTCTTGCTGGTCAACAATTTGTTTGCAAGCGCCTTGACTGCATCTGCAGGACCGTCCTTGCGAAGCTGCTCCA
>JBAWXO010000154.1:0-5248 GCA_037144035.1 Kiritimatiellales bacterium | reverse complement strand
CACCACGCTCAAAGAGCGCCTTCAGTCCCAGTCATTGGAATCTCTCTCTGGGTGAAACTCTTCAGTTGACACGGGAGCGGCATAAGCCTACAACCCTCCGCTCAATGGGTTCGACTTTACGAACCGCACGCCGCGATCAACGCGGCATCTTCTTTCCCTACACGTCCGGCAGGCAGAGAGTTTGTTAAATATTCCGGACGGAAAAGAAGGTTCATGAAATCACAAAATGTATTCACGGCTCTAATTGAGCCGCTGCAACGCGCTGTGGCCGAAGAAGGCTACACCATTCCCACACCCATTCAGCAGCAGGCAATTCCGCATCTGCTGGAAGGCCGCGACCTGCTTGGTTGCGCGCAGACCGGAACCGGCAAAACCGCCGCGTTCACACTGCCGCTTCTGCAGGAAATGACGGAAACAAAACGCACCGCGCCCGGCGGAAGACCGCGCGCGCTGATTCTCACTCCGACGCGCGAACTGGCCGCCCAGATCGGCGACAGCATCAAGACCTACGGTCGGCATGTGAAGGTTTCGCATACCGTCATTTTTGGCGGTGTCGGTCAGAACCCGCAGGTTCAGGCGATGCGCCGCGGACTCGATGTGGTCGTCGCCACGCCGGGCCGTCTGCTCGACTTGATGCAGCAGGGCCACATTCATCTTGATCACATCGAGCTGTTCATTCTCGATGAGGCCGACCGCATGCTCGATATGGGATTTATTCCTTCTGTTCGCAAGGTGATCGCCAAACTGCCGAAAAAACGTCACTCGCTATTTTTCTCGGCGACGATGCCGCCGGTGGTCGCGAGCCTCGCCAAAGAGTTGCTGCACGATCCCGTCCAGATCACCATCGATCCCGGTCAGCCGACGGTTGAGCGCATCGCGCAGAAACTGATGTTCGTTGATAAAGAGAACAAGGATGAACTGCTGATCGATCTGATCACCGACCATAACATGGACAAAGTGATTGTGTTTACCCGTACCAAGCACGGCGCGGACAAAGTGGTCAGGCAGTTAGTTCAAGCGGGCATTACCGCCGCCGCCATTCACGGCAATAAATCGCAGAACGCCCGCACAACGGCACTGCATAATTTTAAGACCGGTAAACTGCGCGCCATGGTCGCCACCGACATCGCCGCACGCGGTCTTGATGTGGACGGCATCACGCACGTCGTGAATTATGATCTGCCCGAAGAACCGGAAACCTACGTTCACCGCATCGGCCGCACCGCCCGCGCCGGAAACGACGGCGACGCCGTTGCGTTCTGTGCCGCTCGTGAGCGCGACTTTTTGCGCGACATCGAAAAGCTGATCCGTAAAACCGTTCCCGCGGATAAGACGCACAAATATCATTCCGAAACCGCGCGACTGGCCACCGGCGCTGACGCGCGGCCCGAACCGAAGGGTCGGCAGGGCGGCGGGCACCGTCGTTCATCCGGACCTTCGTCCCGCGGACCGAGTCATGGCGGAGGACAGCACCGTTCGCCGCGCCCGACGCATAAAGGCGGATCGTTTTCGCCCAGCCGCCGGTCGGGAAGCCGGTAAGAGAAGGCTTTTAGACCTTAGGAATTCCAAAGATTGGAAACGTAGACGCGACGTCCTCGTCGCGTTTTTTTTCTTTGTGTCACGCGACGGGGACGTCGCGTCTACGTTGGGAATTCAATTTGACTGGCGTGCCAGCCGTAGCCTTGGCGAAGGCTGGTACCCCGGGCGGGATTGTCATTTCGCTTCGCTTCATTGCTTCACGAACGTGAAGCCCAGCTCGCCTGCGGCTCGGTTGCCACTCCCTTCGGTCGTTGCTTCACGAACGTGAAGCCTGTCTCGGCCTTCCGGCCTCGGCTCGAACCCGCGACCTACGGTTTAGAAACCACTCTTTACCAGTTATTTCATTCTCAGCAAGTTGCAAACTGATTCATATATCTACCTTGCATTGAGTATGTTAGCATGTATTAAGGTGCTTGCAAGTGTTAATGAAACCTTTTGAAAAAGGATGCTTTTTGACGACCCAAACCCGTAGTTTCCCCCGTAGTTTTTAGAGCGATTTTTTCAATGGCTGGCCGCATCCGTTTCCGCATAAAAGTTTTTCGGGAAAGGCGACCCTTCGACTTTTAAAAACGCCGAGCTTCCACCCGCTGGAGGAATCCGGTAGAAACTTTCCAATCTTTGGAGCCCCCGATTCGACATGGACAAAAAGTCATTAACTGAAGCGGATATTCGCACCAAATACATCACCCCGGCATTGGTCGGTAAAAACGGTGATAAATGGGATGCGATAAGCCAACTGCGCGAAGAAGTCTACTTCACCAAAGGGCGTGTCATCGTTCGCGGAAAAATGGTCAAGCGCGGCGAAGCCAAAAAAGCCGACTATCTTCTCTTCTATAAACCGAACCTTCCGCTGGCTGTCATTGAAGCAAAAGACAACAACCAAACCGTTGGCGCGGGGATGCAGCAGGCTCTCGACTACGCTGAAATCCTCGACATCCCTTTTGCTTACAGCTCGAACGGCGATGCGTTTCTAGAGCACGACCGCACAGCCGCCGCCGGCACGGTTACCCGCGAGATCCCGCTCGATCAATTTCCATCACCCGAAGAACTATGGGCCCGGTACTGTGCCGCGAAGGCTTTCACGCCCGAACAGAAAGCCGTCACCATCCAGGACTATTACGATGACGGATCGGGCAAAACGCCCCGCTACTATCAGCAAATCGCTATCAACCGGACCGTTGACGCCATCGGTCGCGGCGAAAACCGGATTCTGCTGGTCATGGCGACCGGCACCGGCAAGACCTACACCGCGTTCCAGATCATCTGGCGGCTCTGGAAGGCCGGGGCAAAAAAGCGGATTCTTTTCCTCGTTGACCGGAACATCCTCGCCGACCAGACCAAGACCAACGACTTCAAACCGTTCGGTCAGGCCATGACGAAAATCACCAACCGAACCGTGGACAAGGCCTACGAAATTTACCTTTCCCTCTATCAGGCCGTCAGCGGCACCGAAGAGGATCAAAACATCTACAAACAATTTTCGCCCGACTTCTTCGATCTGGTCATCATTGACGAATGTCATCGCGGCAGTGCGGCGGACGATGCCAACTGGCGGCGAATCCTCGAATACTTTTCTTCAGCAACTCAGATTGGACTGACGGCTACGCCGAAAGAAACCAAAGACGTTTCCAATATCGAATACTTTGGCGATCCGCTTTACACCTACTCGCTCAAGCAGGGCATTTCCGATGGCTTCCTCGCCCCCTACAAAGTCATCCGCATCGGCCTCGACAAAGACCTCGAAGGCTGGCGTCCGGAAAAAGGGAAAACCGATAAATACGGCCAGCTCATCGAAGACCGCGAATACAACGGCTCCGACTATGACCGGAACCTTGTTCTCGAAAAACGAACTGAACTGGTCGCCGCGAAAATCACGGAGTTTCTGAAGAACGGCAACCGTTTCGCCAAAACCATCGTTTTCTGTGACAACATCGATCATGCCGAACGGATGCGGCAGGCGCTGGTCAATGCCAACGCCGACCTGGCCGCCGCCAACAGCAAATACGTCATGCGCATCACCGGCGACAATCCCGAAGGCAAAGCCCAACTCGACAACTTCATTGATCCCGAATCAACCTTTCCGGTCATCGCCACCACCTCGCAACTCATGTCCACCGGAGTGGATGCCCAGACCTGCCATCTGATTGTGCTCGATAAAATCATCAATTCCCCAACCGAGTTCAAACAGATCATCGGCCGCGGCACGCGCATCAACGAAGACTACAACAAACTGTTCTTCACCATCATGGATTTCAAAGGGGCCACCAAGCAATTTGCCGATCCGGCATTTGACGGCGACCCGGTACAAATCTATGAGCCCGGCCCGGACGATCCGGTTCTGCCGCCCGAATATCCGACACCAGGTGAAGACGAACCCGGCGATACGGTCAATGATCCGCCGGAGGGCGGCCCCGTTGATCCATCATCGCCAACGAAATACTATGTCAATGACGTGGAAGTCTCCGTTGCCACCGAACGCGTCCAATATCTGGATGAGCACGGTAAGCTCATCACCGAATCGCTGAAAGATTTCACCCGCAAGACAGTCCGTAAAGCCTACACCTCGCTGGATGATTTCCTCACTACATGGCAGAACGCGGAACGTAAACAGGCCGTCATCGAAGAACTTGCCGCCCAAGGTGTCTTTCTTGATGAACTGGCCGAGCAGGTCGGACGCGACTTCGATGCCTTCGACCTCGTTTGCCACATCGCCTTTGATCAGCCGCCGCTCACCCGGCGCGAACGGGCGGAACAGGTGCAAAAACGCCACGTCTTCGCCAAATACGGCGAACAGGCCCGCGCCGTGCTCGCTGCCTTGCTCCAGAAATACGCCGATAGCGGCCTGAAGAGCGTCGAGTCTCTCGAAATCCTGAAAGTCGATCCGCTGACCGCCTTCGGCACGCCGGTTGAAATTATCAAATTTTTCGGCGGCAAACCAAACTACCTGGCCGCCATCCGTGAACTCGAAAATGCCCTTTATCCGAAAGCAGCCTGACCTATGCCCAACGTATCCAACCTCATTAAATCCATTCAAGACATCATGCGCAAAGACGCCGGAACCTACGGCGATGCGCAACGGCTCGAACAGCTCGGCTGGATGTTCTTTCTGAAAATCTTCGACGACCGCGAAAAGGAAATGGCAATCCTCCGCGACGACTATAAATCCCCGCTTCCGAAACATCTCCGCTGGTCAGAGTGGGCCACCGACGCCGAAGGCATCACTGGCGATGCACTGCTCGATTTCGTCAACAACACGCTCCTGCTGAAACTCAAAGCCCTCACCGGCGGCGGCGACAAGATTGCCGGACTCATCCGTTCCGCTTTCGAGGATGCCAACAACTACATGAAAAACGGCACCCTGATGCGGCAGGTCATCAACAAGATCAACGGCATCGACTTCAACGCCTCCGATGACCGCCACCTGTTCGGTGACATCTACGAAAAACTGCTCAAAGACCTCCAGTCGGCGGGCAATGCCGGCGAGTTCTACACCCCGCGCGCCGTCACCCAGTTCATTGTTGAACAGGTCAACCCAAGCCTTGAAAAACGTGAAACCATTCTCGACCCGGCTTGCGGCACCGGCGGCTTTCTGGTCTGCGCCATCGAACACCTGCGCAAACAGGCCAAGACCGAAGCCGACGAACTCTACATTCAGGACTGTTTTTCCGGCATCGAGAAAAAGCACCTGCCGCACGTCCTGTGTATGACC
>JBAWXO010000153.1:0-5262 GCA_037144035.1 Kiritimatiellales bacterium | reverse complement strand
GCCCAATCTATCCACCGTCAGACATCTGTAGGTACGCACTTCCGAGAAGAACCGAATTTCCAGACCCATTTTCTACCTCCAGTTGATTTTGCGTTCCTATGAAACGCCCTTAATCAAATAGGGCGAATCAACCGGCCAAACCCGTAGTTTCCCCCGTAGTCGGGCCGCGCAAGGTAGAAATAAAAAACAGCACCTTTTGCAAAGTGCTGGGAATGAAGCTGTTAAATGGTACCCCGGGCGGGATTTGAACCCGCGACCTACGGTTTAGGAAACCGTTGCTCTGTCCAGCTGAGCTACCGGAGCGACGGGGCGAACTATGAAGGATGAACGATGAAAGATGAAAGCGGATTTTTTCCAACCATTTGGAAAAGAGTTGCCGGCCTCCGGTACCGGAGGACTGATCAGGGAGATGCTCGACAAGCACGGGAGAGCTGTGTTATGCGAGAGCCCATACTGAATACTATCGAACAAGCGCAAAAATTCCTGAAGGTGGCCGGCGAGTTTAGTCTAGGAGACCTGCCCACCGAGCAGCCCCATCCCCTGACGGCGGAGCTCTCCCGCCTTGCGCAGGAGGATTTGCACACCGCGTTCAACCGGTTGCGGGAGGTAGATCTCGCGGCGCTGTCTTGCTTGTGTGATGCGGCGGAGGGGATTACGGAGCTTGCGCAGTGCATTGCGGATACTATTGCCGCCGGAGGACGGCTGTTTATTTCGGGATGCGGCGCCACGGGACGGCTTGCCCTTACCGTGGAAATGCTTTGCCGGAGTGGCGTGCTGCCGCCGGAGTTGCGGGAATCTGTAATCGGATTCATGGCGGGTGGGGATGTTGCACTGATCCGTTCGATTGAGGGGTTTGAGGATCACCCCGAATATGGAGCGCGACAGTTAACGGAACTGGGCTACCGGGATGGAGACATGCTCGTGGGCGTGACGGAAGGCGGGGAGACGCCGTTTGTCATCGGCGCGGTCCGGGCTTCGATCCCGCTTTCGATCCGCGCGCCGTGGTTCTGTTATTGCAATCCTGATGCCGTACTCAGGCGTGTCGCCACCCGCTCGCGTGAAACGCTGGATGACCCGCGCATTCGAAAGCTGAATCTAACTGTGGGGCCGATGGCGCTTGCGGGCAGCACACGCATGCAGGCCACCACAGTCCAGTTGGCGGCCCTGTTGATCGCTATCCGGCATCGTGACTGTCCCGGCATGATCGGGGAGGAGCTGAAGCGCTTGATGGCGGCGATCGAGCGACTGAATTATGCGGAGCTGGCGCCGCTGACGGAGGCCGAGAGCGCCATTTATCAGAACGGGGGCCATGTGCTTTACTCCACTCGGGAGTATGGACTGACGGTGCTTACCGACACCACCGAGCGCGCCCCGACATTCAGCCTCGCCGCATTTGAGAACCTGCAAGACGCCAGCTTACCCAAATCTCTTTGCTACCTGATGCTTGCCGGGTCACGGGACAGCGCCGGCGCATGGAATGCCATCCTCGGGCGGGGACCGCGCACGCTCGAATGGCCGGAAACGCGCAGCATAACCGGTAAGGATTGGCTGTTGGGATACGATATTTCCAGCCATGCCCGTGCGCACCGCGAGGCGCGATGGGGCTCTGCCGCGCATCTTTTTTCGATTGAGGACGGCAGCAGCAACGTCCGTTTCGTCCTTGATGAACTTGTGGCTGCGATACCGATGCCTGCCGATGCGATTCAGCGCAATCTCTGTCTGAAGGTGCTGCTTAATGCGCATTCCACGCTGATGATGGGCCGTCTTGGCCGCTACGAAGGCAACCTCATGACATGGGTGAAGCCGAGCAACAACAAGCTGATCGACCGGGCCATTCGCTATGTGCGCGAACTCCACTACAGGCGTTGCGGACGCAGGCCGGATTACGCAGTGGCGGCGCACGCGCTGTTTGAGGTACAGGCGTCGTTGCAGCCTACCGAACCGATTGTATTGAAAACGCTGGAGAGAATCCGGCAGGAGGGATGACACAATGGCTTTTGTTGACTGGATGATTGTGGCCGCGTACTTGATTACGGTTCTTTGCGTAGGCTTCTATGCCGGAGGCCGCGAGGAAAATGAGGCGGATTTTCTTGTCGGGGGGCGAAAGGTTCCATGGCTTGCGGTGCTCGCGTCGCTGATCGCCACCGAAGTCAGCGCGGCCACTTTTCTCGCGGTGCCGGGAATTGGCTTTGGCGAAAATATGACCTACCTGCAATTCGGCATCGGTTCCATCCTGGCGCGGTTTTTTGTTGCCGCCGTGTTTATTGGCGCCTTTTACAATGCGGGCTGCATGAGCATCTACGAGTTTCTCGGCAAGCGTTTCGGGCGGCGCAGCCAGTACGCGGGCTCCCTGCTGTTCCTTGTCACCCGGATGATGGCATCAGGTGTCAGAATGCTTATCGCGGCAAAGGGACTCAGCGTTATTTTCGGACTGCCTCTGCATTGGGTCATTATCGCGTTCACCCTCTTTACCGTTATATACATAGGGTACGGCGGCATCAAGGCGGTGATCTGGACAGATTGTGTGCAGGCGATCGTGTTTACGGGGGCCGGGATCGCCGTGCTTTGCTACATCGTGCAGGTGCTGGGATGGCACTCTTTTGTATCAGCGGGCATGGAGGGCGGGCGTTTTGAAATATTCCGGCTCGTACCCGACGGAGAGGGAATCGGCGCGTGGTTCAACGACTCGAAAACGCTGCTGATGGCGGTCTTGTTCGGTTTTATCAGCACAACGGCTGCGATGGGAACGGATCAGGATCTCACGCAACGCCTGCTCAGCGCCAAAAACGCGGCCAGCGCACGGCGCAGTATGGCCATCAGCGGGTTCATCGCCATCCCGATTGCGGCGCTTTTCCTGTTGGTGGGGGTTGGCCTCTACGGGATAAGCTGCACGCCGCTGGGCGCCGCGCTCACGAATCTCTCAAGCAATGACGATGCATTCCCGCGGTTTATCACAGCAATCGCCCCGGCGGGATTGCGCGGGCTGCTGCTCGCCGGCGTGCTGGCCGCGGCGATGTCCAGCATTGATTCCACGACGGCCGCCCTGAGTTCCTCGGTCTTACGGGATTTGATCGAACCATGGACGGGCAGGCAGGGGGAGAAACTCAACCATCTGGCGATCTCTCGCTGGCTTATTTACGTTTTTGCCATCATACTTGCGCTGATCGCATGGCTGTTTCGCGAAAGTGAGGCATTCCTATGGCTCGCATTTCAGGTTACCAGCGTCACGTACGGCGTCCTGCTCGGGGTATTCCTGCTGGGTCTAAGAGGCAGGCGCGGCAATGATGCCGGAAACATGCTGGCGATCGGGTTGGGGCTGTTGGCGGCGATTATAAGCCTTACCGCCATTAAAATGGGGTGGATTTCCATTGCGTGGACATGGGTGATAGCGATCGGCGCATTGGTTACCTATGCCGTTGGTGGCGCTTTTAAACGGAATGAAAATGATTCTGTTACCAGAGCCTAAATCTGTCCGGCTTAAGGAGAGCACTTGCATCCATCCGGAGCAGGCACCCTCCGTTGCGTATGATGTGATGCTGGGGGCCGAGGCTTACCGTTTGTCCATTTCACCCGATGGCGTGCATATCGCGCATGGCGGGCCGGCGGGCTTATTCTACGCGCGTCAGACACTCGCACAGATTGCCGGCCAGTGCGGCGAACGGATGCCCTGTCTGGAAATTGAGGACGCGCCGGCCTTGCCTGAACGCGGCTTCATGCTGGACATCAGTCGCTGCAAAGTTCCGACGCTTGAGTCACTGATGGGAATAGCCGATCTCATGGCATCCCTGAAGCTGAACCAGTTTCAGCTCTACATGGAGCATACATTCGCCTATGCAGACCATGAAACCGTCTGGAAAGACGCTTCCCCAATGACGGCGGAGGAACTCCGCGCATTGGACACCCATTGCCGCGAACTCCACATTGAACTCGTTCCCAACCAAAACAGCTTCGGCCACATGGAGCGATGGCTGCGCCACAAAGACTACCGGCATCTTGCCGAGTGCCCGGACGGCTTTGTGCATCCGGTTGACGGCAAGCGCCGCCCTTGGGGCACGACGCTCCGGCCTGACCAGGCATCGCTAGACTTTATCGGCGGATTGTTTGACGAGTTGCTGCCCAACTTTACGAGCCGCAAGTTCAACATAGGTGGCGACGAGCCTTGGGAACTGGGGACGGGCTGGAGCCGGCCCCTGGCGGAAACCATGGGGAAGGGCCGTCTCTATCTCAATCATTTGTCAAAACTCGTCGCGCTTGCCACCGCGCATGGGCGCGAGGCGCTTTACTGGGCGGATGGCCTGCTGCACTCGCCAGAACTGGTTCCTTTCGCCCCGGACAACGCGCGCCCGGTCATCTGGGGATACGAGGCGGACCACCCGTTCGACGAACAATGCGCGCTGATAGCGGCGACGGGTAAGCCGTTCTATCTTGCTCCGGGCGATTCCACCTGGAACAGTTTTACCGGGCGTTTACACACGGCGCGCGCCAACATCCGCGCCGCCGCCCAGGCCGCTGTGCGCCACGGAGCCATTGGGTTTCTGCATACGCATTGGGGCGATAACGGTCATCCTCAGACGTGGGCGACCGCCTTGCCGGGTTTGCTGCTCGCTGCGAATGCCTCATGGAATCCCCGCGCCGATGAGCCGGCTTTGGCGGACAGCCTCGATATTTTGTTCTTCAAAGACTCCTCGAGAAATCTGGGCAAGGCCTCTGTCGCGCTTGGGGGATTGGATGACGCCATGGACATCTCCATTCCGAACCGCAGTTTCCTGTTCCTCGGTTCGCACCTGCCGCCGGAGGAGCTTGCGGCCTATCAGCCGTTGCTGACGGACCGGAAGCTGGAGGCCGGGCGGCAATGCCTCGATGTGGCGCGGGAACACATCGGGAAGGCCGCCCCGCAAACGGGCGAAGGGTTGCGCTGCCGCGAGGAACTGCTGCTGGCACACGACATGGCCCTCTACGCTCTTGAGCGGGTCTGTCGAATCAGGGACAACGCATCCCTCGGCCCGCTGCAAGCGGTGAGCATGGAGATCAAGGAGCGTTTCGCGGACATTTGGTTGAAGCGCAACCGGCCCGGTGGACTCGAAGAAAGTCTGACGGATAAGAAATAGCTTTTCAGGCAGCGTTAGTTGAGCTACCGGAGCGTGAAGAGAAGGCGGAAATATGAAGGATGAACCGAGCCTAAGGCGAGCTAGGATTTTGTGAAATCAAAATAAGGGCAGGTGTCCTGCAAGGGGTGGATGTCCTCCCGTTGAAGTTTCATCG
>JBAWXO010000152.1:0-5301 GCA_037144035.1 Kiritimatiellales bacterium | reverse complement strand
TAATCACCTGGACCGCACAGTCGAACCGGATCTATTCGGTCTACTGGTCGACGAATCTGGTGAAAGGGTTTGCGAATCTGCAGGACAACATAACGCTTCCGCAGAACAGCTACACCAACACAACCCCGGACGGCAGAGTTAACCATTATCAGATTAAAGTCCGGTTGCCGTGACAGGTTTTGAAAACGGAAACCCGCCCCTAGAAATAAGGGCGGGTTATACAGGCGGGTCGTGTGGATGGAAGCCAATGTCGTATAGGGATACGTAACGTTGATGAGATTGCGAGTTAAGGTAACCCGCGCTATTGACCCTTGGGCATTTTATATGGGATTAATTTAAATAAGTATTAATTTTGTTTTACAGAAGCAAACAAAGGGCAATGAAGTAGATTTAAGAACCATGGAAAATAAAGCTTTTCCCTGCATCCGGTTCTTCTTTGGGGCTCCTTCGTTACCTTCTGTTGAACATATTATTTAGATTAATTCCGGATTAGCATAATAACCCCTCCCGTCATGAATGACAGGAGGGTCTGGTACAAGAGGAGTTTATTGTCGTAATTTTTACGAGGAATGTGAATTTTTTATGGGTTATATTCATTTTTTTGATGACTGGCAGCTGATTTCCTATTCGAATCTGGAACGGAAAATGGGAGCGCCGCGTTATGTTCCAGAGGCAACGCTGGAAGACGGGCTTACGGAAGGGACATGGAATTTCCCGCTGGTGGTTCGGGATGCACCACGCGGGAAATATATCGGGCTTTACAGTGGTGCCGCATCAATCCCTGAGCTGGCTGGCCTGAAAATCCCCGATGGCGTCGATAAAGATCTCAAGCCGCGTACGCAGGTGCTGTGCTACGCCGAAAGTACGGATGGAATTCATTGGGAGCGCCCGGATCTTCGCGGGCGGGTTAAATTTGAAGGTTCTGTTTTTGCCAAAAATCAGGTTTTTGGTCTCGATCAAGGGCTGGACGGCGGACCGCCTACCTATGATCCCTACGATCCGGATCCGGAGCGCCGCTTTAAGTATTTGATCAATTACAAACCATCAGGAGATTCTAAAGCCGTGCGGGCGCTGGTGGTTTCCGGCGACGGAATTCACTGGAAAATTTGGAAGGTGTTCGAAAAGCAGGTTGGAACGGATACGCCGACCTCCGTATTTTATAACATCGCGAAAAAGTGCTACACATTCAATATACGGAAGTGGAAGGGGGATCGCCGGATATTTTTCATGGACACGTTTGACTTCGAGTCCTTTACCGAACCGGAACTGACGATTCATCCCGACAGTCTGGATGAGCCGCTGATCGGACTCTACGGTATGCCGGTTTTCCACTACGAAGACATGTATCTCGGACTGCTTTGGAAAATCTACTGCGATCCGGCATCGCACGCGCTTGCCAACGGAAAAATCAATTGCGAACTGGTTTACAGTTACGACGGGAAACATTTCAACCGGACATTCCGGCGGCCGTTTATTGACAATCCGGAGCTCGGTGATCACGGGGGCGGCTGTATTTATACCGGCTCGATGATGATTGATGAAAACAACCGGATTCGCTTTTATTCCGGCGGCTCAAAGGCCGAACATTTCCAGAATCAGGAGCTGGATGATGCGGCGCTGATGATGCACGACCTGCGTCTGGACGGCTTCATGTATCTGGCGACTCCGTCAGGTCGCGGGTATCTGCGCACCCGTCCGTTGCACATTCTGGGTGACGATCTTCGCATCAATGCCCGCGCCCCGTGGGGCGGAATCCGCGTGCGGATTCTCGATGAGAAGGGGGTTGTGCTTCCGGGCTTCGACTACAGCGATTGCCAGCCGCTAAAAGGCGATGAGCTGTTCTGGTCGCCGCGCTGGGGCGGAACCCGCACCTTCGGTGACGCCGCCAGCTACAAGCGCCGTCAACTTGAAATCGAAGTGCACACGGGAGAAATCTTTGCCATCCGCGGAGACTTTAAAAAGCTGGATTGTCTGTGGAATATGGACAGTCCGGACAATTAAACCGTCTCGTCGATAAGCGGAAAGCGGTAGTTATTGTACAGAATTAATCTGAACAATATTTTTAACAGATAACGAAGGACGCGACCGGGGCAAAGGCACAAAGATGCAGGGGACTCAGGTTTTTTAAAGCGACTTCGTTGCCCGTCGTCACCTAAGGGTATTTTATGAATAGTGCATATAAAAATGTTGTTAGAAAAAAACGACGTGTTGTTGCGGCGGCAGGGATCATCGTGCTGGTCGCGCACACCGCATGGTCTTCCGAAAGCGGCGGATTCCGGATCGGTACGGCCGATTCCCTCCAGAAAATCAAACGGGATTATGCGGGGTTATCGAATGTTGAATTCAAAGACACTGTGTTTCTGGATGCAGCCAGAGACGAAGCGGAATCCTTTCAGATTGTAATTATTGCAGATCGCGGGGATGTGCGCGGCGCCAAGGTTAAATTCGCCGGGTTTATGCCCGCGAGCAGTAATATTCAGTTTACGTGCAGTAAGGTCGGTTATTCGAAAACAGGCAATCCGTCCTATCCAGTGGAGTATACGGGATGGTGGCCGGACCCCCTTCTTCCGCTGGGGTCTGTTGATGTTGCCAACGGGACCTTGCAACCGATCTGGATCAGCTTTGTCACCAGCCCGGCGACTCAGCCCGGAGTTTACAGAGGAACCCTTCTGGTTGCAGCGGGAGAAACGAGCCGGGAGATCGCGGTGGTTCTAACGGTGCGCAACTTCACGCTGCCACGGCCCGGCACTCTGGCCGCGCCGTTCGGAATGTATAAGAAAGTTCTGGACGAATGGTATTTCGGCCCGGGCGGGTCAATGCCCATCGAGGCGTACGACCGCTGGGCTGAATTTCTGGCGCAGTACCGCCTCACTCCGAAAGAACTCGGCAACGATTATGTTAAAACCACCTTTTCAACCAATGCTGCGGGTGAGCGTGAGTTGACCGAGGTGGATATGTCCGCGCTCAATCCGCGGGTCAAAGAAATGACGGCGAAATATTTCCCGCCATACACATACGGGATATACCGGCTGCCGTCGCAGCCCACGATTAAAAAAGCGTTGGAGAACAAGGCCAAATGGGCCACGCCGGAAAAAATCGCAGAACCCGTCCGCAAGTACCTTGAGGAATGGCGGAACCAGGGACTTACGGAACAGGCTTTCATTTATGGAATCGATGAGCCGTCGGGAGAAAAGGTGTTTGAGCTGACCGCCGCAACCTATCGCCTGATCAAGGAGATCGCCCCGTCTTTTAAAATTATGCAGACCGGGAACGTGAACAACCCGAAGCTGATCGGACTGGTTGATATCTGGGTTCCTAAAAGCGATATTGCGTGGCAACCGTTTTTTCAGGATCGTTTGAAAGAGGGTGATATTCTCTGGCAGTATGTCTGCCTGAGTCCGACGGCACCGTACCCGAACTTTTTCGTGGACGAACCCGCCATGGATCACCGCATTCTTTTCTGGCAGACCCGCAAAATCGGCGCAACCGGATTTCTGTTTTGGACCGTGATCTGGCATAATGGCATCACGCCGAAAGCGTTTGGAGGCAAGCCGGCTTTTCCGGATGTGCCCTGGGATTTTTCAAAGGCGCAGTATTATACTGATGACTGGTGCAATAATAATGGGGATGGGATGCTCGTTTATCCGGGGCATGATTTGAAGCCGCTTTCTTCCGTGCGGCTGGAAGTGATTCGCGACGGCATCGAGGACTATGAGTATTTCGGCGTTTTGAAGAAGCTCACGGATGAAGTCGCTGCGCTTCCCGCGTACCAGACTCCCGGGACGAAAGCCCTCATATTAAAAGCCAGGGACCTGTTTAACGTTCCGGATTCGATAACCAGCGGGCCGAAAGATTTCACCAGGAACCCGGAACTGCTGCGTACCCGCCGCAAAGAAATGGCCGATATGATTGAGCAGCTTCAGGACATCGTAACGAACAAACCCTATGAGACATGGAAATGGTGGAAGAAAAAAGGTGCCATTGAGTAAAAGAGCTGTTGCCGGCGTAGCATTGGCAATGCTCTGAATATAAAAGTGTATACATTCATGATGAAGCGACTTAACAGAGATCAGGTCCGTGCCGCGATAAAGTTTAAAACGCCGCCGAGAGCACCGATCGCACACGCGCTGAGATTTGTGCCGGAGCTTTGGGGAAAGTATCCTGAAGAGCTTGCAGAAATACAGGCGATGTATCCGGATGATATCTCGTTTCATAATGTTCATGTCGATTACTGGGAAGGGGCTCCGGCCAATCCCGGATACCGGTGGGCTTTCGGAAATAAACAAAAGCCGGAGGGGCTGGCGATCGATTCCTGTCCTGTGATTGACGACTGGAGCCAGCTTGACGACTTTCTAAACGAAATGCCGTCCCCGCTTGACGATAAGCCTTTTAATGACGTGAAGCAGCTTGCGGAGTCGAATCCGGATGACTACATCCTGATCAGCTTCGGTCACTACTTCCAGCAAAAGCTGGCCGCCTTCCGGGGTGTAGAAAATCTGATGATGGATTTCTATGATAACCCGGACGCTCTGCACAGACTGCTGGAGGCGATACTCGGCTATTACCGGATATTGGCTGAACGTGTAGCGGCTGCCGGCGCAAACGGCATATACGGCGGTGAAGATCTGGGCCACCAGAAAAGCCTGTTTATGTCTCCATCGACTTTCCGTGAAATCTATAAACCCTATTACAAACGCTTCGCTGAAATTTTGCACAACAATGGGTTGGATTACTGGATGCACAGTTGCGGCAACATCACCGAGATCCTGCCGGATATCATGGAGTGCGGCATTGACGTACTCCATCCGATACAGTGTGGCACGATGGATGATGAAGCGATTGTGAAGCAGTACTCGGGACAGATCTGTTTTCATGTGGGCATGGATGTGCAAAGCCTGATTCCGTTTGGTACACCGCAACAGGTCCGGGTAGGCATACGCAACCGTGCCCGCACGTTCTACCGTCCGGAGGGTGGCGTAATATATGCCGCAGGCAATGTGATAACCGAGGGTACGCCGATAGAGAATATACGCGCCTACGCAGAAGAGCTGTTCAGTTTTGTCGAGGCCCATAAAATATGAACCAACCGGCACCGGCTGTTCAGCGAATGAAGATCAGACTTTAAATTACTGGTAAAAACGACTGCGGCGGAAATGAGCTTTCCGCCGTGCCAATGAAAGGGACTCGCACATGGCGCTCATTGATTGGATGATTCTCGCGACCGTTATGATTGCCACTACGGCGGCGGTTTTATTGACCAAAAAACTGACGTGCAGCGTGGCCGACTTTATGGCCGCGAAC
>JBAWXO010000151.1:0-5302 GCA_037144035.1 Kiritimatiellales bacterium | reverse complement strand
AAAGACGGAACATTGCGGTCAAACTGGTGGTACGGACGGTTTGAGATAAACGGGCAGACGAAGTGCGTGAGCCTTGATGTCGAGATCAAGGGGCGCATCCCCGCCACGCTTCGCGAAATCGGAGACCCGCTTTTTGAAAGGTCGCGTGCTCAAGCTCAAGTAAAGCTGGACGAATTGATCCGCGAGGCCAGAAGCCACAAGGCCGCGGAAAAGCACCTGCAGGACCTGTACGAGCTGAAAGCAGGCAGTGCGCTGCACAACGCGCCGCTGACAGAGATGGAGAGCATCTGGGATAACATTCCGACGAAGAAGACCCGGTCGAAGCAGTGGGTTGAAACCCAGCACAGCGCATTGAAGGCGTTCCGGGAGTTTGTCACAAAGCAACACCCGCATGTTGCCACCATGCCGCAGGTGACGCGGGCAATGGCGCTGGCCTGGCTGCGGACGCTAGATGAGAAGGGCCTTCGAGCGGAGACCTACAACCATAAGCTGAACCTGTTTCAAAGCATCTTTAATCCGGCGGAGAATACCGGGGTGCTGCGCAACCCGTTTGCTGGCATTCCGCGAAAACGGAAAATGACGATACATCGCGAGCCGTTTACGGAGGAAGAACTGGAACGCATAATAGCGCAGTGCGGAGAGCTGATCCGGCCGGTCTTTATCGCTGGCATGTGCACGGCCATGCGCCGGGGCGACTGCTGCCTGCTGAAATGGAACTCCGTTGATCTCGAAAGCGGCTTTATCACGGTGGAAACTTCCAAGACCGGCGAAATGGCCGAGATCCCGCTGTTTCCCCGTCTCCGGAAGGAGATCGAAAATATGCCCCGGTTCGGGGAATATGTTTTTCCCGAGGCCGCCAAAATGTATCTGGAAAATCATCGCGGGATCAGCTGGCGGATGAAAACGGCTCTGGAGAATGCTGAGATCACGAGAAACAAGGTCGGCAGAAATGGCCGACTGGCAAACATTAAAGGGTTTCATTCCCTGCGGACAACGTGGATCACGATGGCGCTGACCGCCGGGGTTCCGATGGAACTGGTGCGCCGCGTTACCGGCCACTCCACGGTCAATGTCGTGCTCAAGCACTATTTCCATCCGAAGCGGGAGGATTTCCGCGCGGCATTGGAGTCCTCGCTTCCTCACACCCTGACCGGCGGGACAGAGGAGCGCTTCGACCTGCCTAAAGAGGTGCTGCAGCTCGGCAAGGTGGTTCGTTCGCTGACGCACGAGGGACTGGTGGAAAAAGTCGAAGCCCTTTCCGCGGCGGTTGCCCGCATGACGAAAGCCCAAAAAGCTGCCGCCGTCATCGCCGCCTGAGTAGGGCGGTGCAACAAGGTGAGCAGAGCCCCGTTTGATTTATCAAACTTTTTGAAAAAATAGTTGAGAAAATTTTCAGCGGGGCATCATTTAGACTGTAATAGCCGTTGAGCGGCGCCGGTTCGGGTCAGTTCATGCAGGACTTCTTCCGTGGCGGCGTGATATTTTTTGAGAAGCCGGACAAAGGTTTTGAATCCTGGTGCGCCGATGCGCACTAACTCCTGACGATCAGACTTAATTTCAGCGAAGTCCGGCGTCCATTTCACACCATTTTGAAGAAGCAGCTCGAACATTCCATCACTGAAACAAGCGCTTTCTGCACTGCGGTAGGAGTAGTCGTTTTTACCGTGTCTAATCTCCTGCATCAGCAGATGACTAAACATAAAACGAATGAGACTTCCAATGAGCGCGGACTTTTGATCCGTGTTCAGCCGCTTAAGAAACCCGGCCTCGATGAGAAGTTTCAGCGTTTCGGGTTTGCGCGACTCGAGTGCTGCCTCCAGAAATTTGACCGCATGATCTGCCGTCGGATTCATTTTCCCAATCTTTTCCATCATCCACGTCCACCCCTGACGCAGGGCGATTTCAACCGCGCATCGGTCGTAGTACTCGATTTCCTCCACCTCCAGAATTTGCGGCCCCGGCTCAAACGGATCGGCCCCGGCCCAGAGCATCAGCGAAACCCACTTCTGACTTTGCTCTTTCGTGTGAAACCGCAAGGCGATATTCAACTGCCGCTTCCAATCCGGAAACCGCTCCTCGTATTCCTTATAAATTCTCAGGGCGGTCCGGATTTTATACTTAAAGGCGTACGCGATCGGATTATCGGTCTTCGTGTCGGCCCCGCGCTCGACAAAATAGCGCATAATATTCGTGTCCCAGGTGTCGAACACCCGCCACATGGGGACATCGCGAATATCAGCCCCGTGCTTCACCAGTAGCTCAACCAAATCCAGACGTCTCTGGCACACAGCATCTTCGATCGCGCAAAATCCGCCGAACCCGCCGTGTCTAGGCTCTGCCGTGTTGGCCCCGCCCTCCAGCAGCACTTGAACCAGACTGTGAAACCCCAACCCGACGGCAACCTCCAGCGGCCCTTGTGTCCGCTGGCGGGCCGGAACGGGCGGCGGGGGATTCACCGGCTTACCGGCGGCGATCCACTCCTGTACATCGAAAAGCTTACCCTGCCGGCAGAGATCGAGCAGAGGCTTCATCTCTTCTTTATTGCTGAAACGGCTCATGGCATTTTTATGCGCTGAAGCGGTGCAGGGGTCAACCGTAACTGGTGCCGGGCAAAGCAGGCTCTCGACTTTTAACGGGCAGGTTTTTTGGAATCAATGGGCCTCACATTTAAATATTTCTGGAATGCAGGATTGTTTAAATTAAATATTTTTGGAGTACAAGAGCGGTTTGGCAAGAAGCTGGCCCTCGGCGAGAAGTAATCTGCGGCCGCAGTTCCAGACATTGGAAGTACAGGACTATTTCAACGTCGACTGGATGTAGCGGCTGAGATGAAACGCGGCCAGATGAATGTCAGGCTCGGCGAGTTCAGTGTTTTGACTGTTGATAAACGAGGCCAGCGCTTTTTCGTTAACAACCCATACCTCAGCATCGCGCACCTTGTTTTCGACCCACCAGCCGGGATAAATCACAACCGGTTTCACAAAAATGGATTTTCCTGTGCTGTCTTTCAGTAGTCCGTAGAGCCAGCGTGCCTGTGCTTTGGCCTGCTCAACCGGATCGCGGTCGGGACGAAGCCCCTGAACTGTGATGATTTCTCCGTCATAAAGAATTTCGCCACGCCCTTTTTCCGGTTTCTGCCGATATTTAGTTTCGATGGTGAAGATGCCTTTGGGCCCGATGATGACATGGTCGAGATTAAACTTTTTCCCGCCGCTCTCGCCGGGGATGTCATGAAAAATCTGGTAGCCCTCGGCGCGAAACTGCTCCAAATACTGCCCAACGGCCTTTTCGGCCTGAATTCCTTTGGCAATGTTGCGGAAACGGGACTTTAAGCCGCTTAACTTCTTCCAGGAAAAAGCAACTGCGAGAAAAGCCGTGATGGTCAATACAACCGGCTGCGGGGTTGGGTTTATAAAGTAGCGCACCCACTCCATCGCAGCCAAGGTCAGTAGCAAAACTGGCAGCGCGATGTAGGTTAAAGCCTTATCATTGAAGAGAAGATCGAATTCTTCCTGCAACGATTCGCCAGGATTATGGAGTGGGGGATTTTTTAGAGGGGATCGGCCTTTATTCATAGCCAAGGATTAATCGGACACTTCGTTACATGCAAGCGGCTTTCCAATCTTTGGGCCGTTTCTTTTAAGAATGTTTCACCCCGCACTTCCCATGTCCAAAGGAAAGCCATGCCTTATGAGGAATTTCTACCAAAGCGGCGCGTATTGATGGCGCAGATCATCAAGCAGGGATTTGAGAGCCTCGTCTAAGTGTCGGAAAATTGAACAACGCCGAGTGGCGTAGAATTTGAACTGCTTGAATGCTAGAATCGCTTCAGCTTCTATTTTTTAGTTACGCTCACAAGTTTCCCCATGAACTTCCTTAATTCCGACCGAGATATTGCCGAATACTGCCCGCTGTACGCATCCAAAGCTCCTTGAAGATGATTGAATGCTGATCCCTTATTAGCAACAAGGAAAGTGCCGTTAAAAAATCGCATTACATGGCGGGTATCATCTGGTAAAGGCACAAGAGAACCACATTCATCATACGTCCCTCCTTGATCGAATAAATAGTGTGGCTCATAATTCAAAGGTCCTATTTCTGCCAACTCCTCGAAAGGAAGCGTTAAATCTTCGTAAACTCCAGATTGGGCCAGTTCGAATGTTTCCAATCGCAGATAGGTCATATCAAAGTGGGGAGAAAAAGATTCAAACTGGAGTTCTTTGGGCCGCAGTACCCACACATATTTGTTGTCTATTTTTATTTCGATGCACCCAACCTCTAAAGCTCGTGCGGCACCCATCATATCCATACCTCCACCTAGCGGAAGGAACATATGATTTACATTAGGAATGCTAAATGTATTCAAAACACGAATAATGTCATCAAGGTCAGTCCATGAAGATGAGGCCGGTATAGTGCTTGGGAAAAGAGTTTCCTGCGTCTTAACCCATTTATCATTAGCCCACGGTCTGAAATCTTTGAAGTCCACTTCTTCGCCGTCTTCACCCGATCCCAACACATCTTTGATGCTAGCGACGACGGAAGCTAATCCAGATTTCGTTGAGACGCCCAGTTTGTCGGCCAAGCTGGGTGAATGGACTGCGATTTGGTGGACATCGATGTCATGCCAC
The DNA here is from genome assembly GCA_037144035.1 of Kiritimatiellales bacterium. Classification (GTDB taxonomy): domain Bacteria; phylum Verrucomicrobiota; class Kiritimatiellia; order Kiritimatiellales; family Tichowtungiaceae; genus Tichowtungia. Next base: position 671 of record JBAWXO010000151.1, on the reverse strand, counting down.
ACGGGCAGAATTATCTTGTTGCCGCCCAATACTTCTTTAGTAGTCAATCCATCCAATTCTTTTCGCGGCCACTCTTTGGCGAAAAAGCTTGGGCTCAGTACAACAACCCCATACTGACAGTCGGCGAGCCCTTTTTCTATTGAACGATGGAGGCTGTCGCCAAGCTTCAAGGAAAATTCATCAAACCAAACATCATGTCCCAGCTTTTTAAGCGCATACGCCAAAGGACGGGCAATCGTGTCCTTATCTTCACTGGCATGTGAAATAAATACCTTCATTTTAATTTCTTACCTTCTGTGGCTTCCAATGTTTATCCGACGGTGACGGGAATCAGCGTCATGGTGTCGTTGCCGAAGATGTCGATGACTTTGACGGCGACGGTGTAGCGCCCCGGTTTGTCGTAAATGTGGCTGGCGGTGGTGAGTTCCAGCTCGCGGTCTTTGCGGGTGCGGAAGCTCTGCCATTCGTTTTCGAAGATGTAGGCGCCGGTCCAGCGCTCTTCAAAGTCGATCAGCTCGCGGACATCCGCCGTTCCGGGCAGTGCGCCTTCGACGCCGAAGTTTTTGGCGACTTTGATGATTTCCTTGCGGCTTTCGTAGTTGAAGTCCACCGCCCAGTAATCCACCCAGTCGGTCCATTTTTTCGTCAGCACGTCGCTGGTGATGATGCCT
>JBAWXO010000150.1:0-5314 GCA_037144035.1 Kiritimatiellales bacterium | reverse complement strand
TTATTTAAGTTAACGTCATATGACTCGTTCCTTCCGTTTGATTTTCGAGGGGTTTAGAGTTTTTCGTCTAACTTTAGATTTTCTTTCTGTCAACCGGTTTCCGGGAAAGTTCATCCAATACATTTTTTGACTACCGCGGTAAGTTGTTCGGCGAGGCGGCTGGTCATTTCGTCGGTCGGGCCTTCGACCATGACGCGGCACATCGGCTGCGTACCAGAATAGCGGATCAGCACACGGCCTTTATCGCCCAGCTCGGCTTCGGCTTTTTTAACGGCTTTCTGTATTTCCGGAATATCTTCGAGCGGCGGCTTCTGCGCCACATCGAAATTGACGAGCCTCTGCGGGAAAATTCTCATTACTTTCGCCAGTTCGGAAAGCGGCTTGCCGGTTTCGCGCATAATCGCCAGCAGTTGCAGCGCGGCGATAATGCCGTCGCCGGTGGAATGGTGGTTATGGAAAATCACGTGGCCGGAGGCTTCGCCGCCGAGCACCGCGTCGTCTTTAATCATCCGTTCCAGTACATAGCGGTCGCCGACCGGCGTGATGGCTACATCAATATCCAACTCTTTCATAGCCGACAGAAACCCGAAGTTGCTCATGACCGTTGCGACGATCTCGTTGTTTTTAAGCAGTCCCTTTTTCTTATAGTGAACCGCGCAGATAGCCATGATCTGGTCGCCGGAAAGTTCGGTTCCGGTTTCATCGACCACAATCAAGCGGTCGGCGTCGCCGTCGAAGGCCAGCCCGACATCCGCTTTCACCGCAAGCACTTTGGCTTTGAGGTCGCCGGTGTGCTGCGACCCGCAGTTGTCGTTAATGTTCATCCCGTTGGGCGAAATATGAATCGCGGTTACGGCAGCGCCCAGTTCTGTAAAAATGGTTGGCGCGACTTTGTAGGAAGCTCCGTTGGCACAGTCGAGCACCAGCTTCATACCGTCCAGAGTTTGATCTTCCGGAAAGGTGTTTTTGCAGAAAACAATATAGCGCCCGACGGCATCGTCGATACGCTTGGCTTTACCAATATCGGACTCCGTTGAGCGAACATCGCGAAGCGTCCGCTCGACAATCAGTTTTTCCATCTCCTCTTCCTCGACATCAGGCAGTTTATAGCCGGTGCGGGAAAAGATTTTGATGCCGTTGTCGTGATAGGGATTATGCGAGGCAGAAATGACAATGCCCGCGTCGGCGCGCATATCCTGCGTGATGAATGCCACGCCGGGTGTCGGCAGCGGGCCGAGCAGAAGAACGTCCACGCCCATCGAGCAGACGCCGGCGGTCAGCGCGTTTTCGAGCATATAACCGCTCAAACGCGTGTCTTTTCCGATGACAATGCGCGGACGGGACCCTTTCCCCTTGTGGTATTCCTTACAGACATAAGCGAGCGCACGGCCGATTTCCAAGGCCTGCTCCGCCGTCATGTTGCCCATATTCGCCATATCGCGAACGCCATCGGTTCCAAATAGTTTTGCCATCTGCCTCTCCTTTAATCCTAAATACAGAAATGAACTAACCACTAATCTTCACTAATGGACACTAATCACCCATAAAATCAATCTGCCGCATCTGTATAGACCATCCGCTTTAGCTCACCAAAACCATGAGAGACTTACCATTTGTAACGCATTCATTATTCGCGGGTATTAGTGAAACTCAGTGGCTCCATTTTACTTTTTAAGTTTATTCCACAGCGCGGCGGTTTCATCAACGACCGACTGAAGCCATTCCGTTGCACCGGCGCGCGCGCCTTCGCTCAAATTCTTCACGGCGGCAATGTAGTCCGCCTTGTCCGCCCTCTTGATTTCGCTCATCAGCTTCGCGTCGGCAACTGTAACGAGCGGCGCCTTCCCAGCCTTGGAAATTTCCGACACCTTTTTTCTAATGCCTGGAACTTTTTCGGCCAATTGTTCCAACCTTTGGAAACGTTCTTTCAGAATCAGGTCGAGGTTGTCCAGTGCGCCTTCGTGGCAGGCACGATCAAATTCATCACGGATAAAGAGAACGCGAACGTTTTCGTACCATGCTTTGAGCGCGCGAATGTTACCGATGTAGATGAGGTTGTTTTTAACAATGCGGTCGATGTTTTTATAAACACCCGGTTCGAACAGAACGGTCTTCTCCACCGGCGCGGCGAGAATATGAAGCTGATTTTCTGCGAGCACATCTTTGCGGCAGATTCCGCCGGCGGCGATAACACATCCATAAGCAATGCGCGCCGGACCAACCAGTCCGCCCTGCCCGCCAAGAAAAATAGGTTTCTGATTCAGCAGAACACCGCGCGACACGTCACCGACCAGCGAAGCGGTGGCTTTGTCCTGATTCGGCGTGTAGTTGAAATGGATGTAGGAGGAGCCGACCTCACTGTGGTCTTTGCGGCTGGTGCCGCCCGCCATCAGAATGTCGCAGAAGTTGATGAGACTTCCGAGCGTGACAAAGGGAAGCAGGACGGTTTGTTTCAGGCCCACGGTATGCGCGCCGCTGGCTTCTTCTTCGAGAATGGTGCCTTCACGGACGTGCGCGCCGCTGCCCATATTGGCACCATCGAGAAATACCGCGCCGGAAAAATATCCGCCTTTAAGTTTTACACCTCGTCCGAGCTGGCAGTTTTCAATCGTGACCGGCGCTTCGGTTCCGATCACACAGCCCGGGCCGATAGAGGAGCCGGTGATCCGGCAGCCGGGATGAATGACGGCATCGCGGGAAATATTGTTGCCGTCGCTCATTTAAGCAGAACTCCGATCGTCGTTCCGATCCCTGTAAAGAGCAGCAGAGCAATCGACGTTTTCATGGAAAAAGCCAGATTGAAAATTTCAATCTTGGTTTTGCCACCGGTAAAAATAAAAAACAGGGCGCAAAGCGTCATTAGAAACAAAGCCCAAATCAGCGATTTATTCACAATATACTCCTTTCAATGGGGTTGCCGCTAAAACTCTTCGCAATCCGGCATCTGTTCGAAAGCGCTGTATATCCATTCCAGAATGGACTCGAACCGGGCGTCGCCGTGCAACGACGCCAGATCGGGATCTTTTTTCATTCCGTCGTAGTCGTTATAGCCCAGCTCAACGGCGCGACTAAGTGCGTCGAACGCATCATCGGCCCGGTCTGAAAGAGCCAGACTGCACGCGAGATTATACCAAACCACCGGGTCTTCCGCACAAAGACGGCTGAGGCGTTCATCCACACGCAGTCCATCGGCATAAGCTCCGGTGCGGGTGTAAAGATCGCCGAGCACCCGCATGACGTCAGTATCCTCAGGCAACCGCCGGGCGATGGCCTGAAGAAATTCCAGTTCCTGTTTATTTTCGCGGAGCTCTTTCGGCTGATTGTCGATCGGTATCACGTTTAAAAATTCCACTATTTGCGTTTCGATATCGGGGTCACTTTACGCAGGTTCGGGCCGGTATAAACCTGCCGCGGACGGGCGATGCGCACGTCGCTGTCGTTTTGCATTTCCAGCCACTGGGCGATCCAGCCCGGCAGGCGGCCTATAGCAAACATGACGGTGAACATATTGGTCGGAATGCCCATCTCGCGATAGGTCAGTCCGGTGTAAAAATCCACGTTGGGATAAAGATTCCGTTCCTGGAAGTAAGGATCGGCCAACGCTTTTTCTTCCAGTTCGTGCGCGATATCAAGCAGCGGATCTTTGGTGTGCGTCGCGGCAACAACCTTTTCACAAAGCGCTTTGGCAATTTTGGCGCGGGGGTCGTCGGACTTGTACACGCGATGGCCAAAGCCCATCAGCCGGAACGGACTGCGCGGGTTTTTGGCGCGCTCAATCACCTTGTCAACATCGCCGCCCTCGCGCTGAATCTCTTCGAGCATTTCGATGACGTGCTGGTTGGCACCGCCATGCTTCGGGCCCCACAGCGCACAGATGCCCGCCGCAATGGATGCGTACAGATTGATTCCGGAACTGCCCACGCCGCGCACAACGGAGGTGGAGCAGTTCTGTTCGTGATCGGCATGAATGATAAGCAGTTTGTTGAGCGCGTCGGCCATGACCGGATCAATCGGTTCGCCGCGTACCGGCGAACTGAACATCATGTTCAAAAAGTTTTCGCAGTATTTGAGATCGTGCCGCGGATAAACCGCTGGCTCGCCGATGGATTTTTTATAGGAGAAGGCGGCTATCGTGCGCAGCTTAGAAAGCAGCCGCGTAACGGTCATATCCACATCCTCTTTGAGATCACCGCGCAGTTCGGGATAGAAAGAGGAAAGCGAAACCGCCATGGCAGAAAGAATCGCCATCGGATGGGAATGCTCCGGATAGTTGCTGAAAAATTCGCGCATGTCCTCATGAATCATCGAGTGCCGGTTAAGGAGCGTGGCATAGTTTTCTCTCTGGGCGAGGGTCGGCAGCGAGCCGTGAACCAGCAGATAGGCCACTTCGATGAATTCGCATTTCGCAGCCAGATCAGCCACATCGTAACCGCGATAGCGCAGGATACCTTTTTCGCCGTCAATAAAGGTGATATCGCTGGCGCAGGAGCCGGTGTTTCCGAAGCCCGGATCATAGGTGATCAACCCAGTCTCTTTGCGCAGCTTACCGATATCCATGGCCCGCTCGCCTTCGGTGCCCTCATAAATGGGGCAAATCAGCTTCTGGTCATCGACATGTATTTCAGCCTGTCCAACTTTTTCCATCTTCATAATCAACCTCTCTGATTCCAAGGGTTGGGGAGTGTATTTATCCCCAAAGTCCTTTATCAAGCAAAAAGCCTATTCCACCGTCACGCTCTTAGCCAGATTGCGCGGTTTATCGATGTCTGTGCCGCGAGCGCGGGCCGCGTAATAGGCCAACAGTTGAAGTCCGACCACATTGACGATCGGCGTGAATTCGTCGCGAACCTCCGGCACATAAATAATATCGCCGGCCAGCTTTGCTATCTCAGCATCCCCTTCCGTCGCCACCGCGATAATCCTGCCGCTGCGAGCCTCGACCTCTTTGATGTTTGAAAGCATTTTTTCGTAAACCTCGTCGGACGTCTTTGTGCAGATGCAGATGACCGGCAGCACATCATTGATCAGCGCGATCGGGCCATGCTTCATTTCACCTGCCGCATAGCCTTCGGCGTGCTGGTAGGAAATCTCTTTGTTCTTGAGCGCGCCTTCCAGTGCGGTGGGATAGTTAAATTTGCGTCCCAGATAGAGAGAACTTGGGCCGTCGTGGTGCTTTTCGCTGATCGCCTGGATCATCTCTTTTTTCTGAATTACATAATGAACCGCGTCCGGGACTTCCTGCAAATCAGCAAGATAGGACTTGATCTGCTCCGGCGTCAGGTTGCCGCGCACCCCGGCCACGTAAAGCGCGAAC
>JBAWXO010000149.1:0-5327 GCA_037144035.1 Kiritimatiellales bacterium | reverse complement strand
TTTCTGGCGAGAAGGTGAATCTCGGGGCTCTCACGTTGACGAATTTTTTTGTGTCGCCCCAAGGGAGCGACCAGTGGACGGGGCGGATCGCCGAACCGAATGCGGACAATTCAGACGGGCCCCTGGCGACCCTCTCCGGGGCCCAGGAAGCAATCCGCGCCTTGAAGTCAAAAGGCGCGCTTCCCGGTCCCGTGACGGTGACCTTTCGTGGGGGCATTTATCCCGTTCAGACAACGCTTCAGTTCACGGCGACTGACTCGGGCACAAAGGCCGCGCCGGTGACATACCAGGCCCAAAAAGGCGAAGAGGTGGTGATCTCGGGCGGAAAAAAAGTATTCGGGTGGAAAGAGGTCGCAGGCGGGCTGCTCGAGACCGAGATCCCCGGCGTCAAAGAGGGCCGGCTTTATTTTAATGAGCTCTACATCGGCGGCAACCGCGCCATGCGCACGCGTCTTCCCAAAAAGGGCTTTTACCGAATCAACCATCTCGTCAAAGACTCGGAAAAAGAGTTTTATTTCAATCTTGGCGACATTCAGAATTGGACGAATCTCCGCGATGTGAATGTCACGTGCTATCACTCATGGACAGCCTCGCTGCAATGGATCGATTCCGTCGATCTGAACGAGAACAAAGTGGTATTTCAAAATCCCGCTGGATATAAATACAAATTAGAGCAGTACGGCGGTAAGCCACCGCGCTTCTATGTGGAAAATGTGCGCGAGGCCCTGACGGAGCCGGGCGAATGGTATCTCGACCGGAAAACCGGGATCCTCACCTACTTTCCCAAGAGCGGGGAGACTCCGGACAATCTCAAGGCCTGGTACCCGGTGGTCGATCGGATCCTTAATTTTGCCGGTGAGCCGAAGAACGGCTCCTTCGTAGAGTGGCTATCATTCAAGGATCTCTCGTTTCGCCACAGCGACTGGGGAATTGTTCCCGGCCCCACAACTGTGGTCGATGGACAGGCCCACGTGAGGACTCGCAATGCCATGGTCTTTGCCCGGGGTCTTCGTAACTCTCGATTTGAAAACTGCGAATTCAGTGAAGGCGGAGTTCACGCAATCTGGCTGGAGCAGGGTTCGTCTGACAATTCTGTGGTTCGTTGCCACCTCCGCGACTTCGGCGGCGGGGGCGTTTACATCGGCGACACCGGCTATTCTAATGATGAGAAAATTCGTTCCGATCGGAACACGGTGGACAACTGTTTTATTCACAACCTGAATCACCGCCTCCACGGGGCCGTCGGGGTCTGGATCGGGAGAAGTTCCTTCAACCGGATCACCCACAATGAGATCAGTGATCTCGACTACTCCCCCATCTCCGCCGGTTGGGTCTGGGGCTACAAGACGCCGTCAGGGGTGGAGGGAAACCTCTTTGAGTACAATCACCTCCATCACTACGGGCTGGGTGAGCTTTCCGACATGGGCGGCATCTACACCCTGGGGATCTCGCCTGGGACGGTCGCGCGGTTCAACATCATCCATGATGGTTGCGCGTATGCTTATGGCGGTTTCGGACTATACACCGACGAGGGATCGAGCGACATCCTGTTGGAAAAAAATCTCGTCTACAATACCCGCTCGGGTAGCTTCAACCAGAATTACGGGAGCAACAACCTGATCCGGAATAATATTTTTGCCTTCGCCGCCGAGCAGAACATCGTCAACAATCGGGCGGGGAGTGAAAACAAATCCTTTCGGTTCGAGAAAAATATCGTCCTGACAAAGAACGGGTTCCCCGTCAACGGAGCCTTCATGTCCAACGCCTTCAAGTTTGAAGAAAATCTGTACTGGGACCTTAACAACGACAGCCTCACCAACATGAGTTTTTCCGGTTGGACCTGGGATGAATGGAGGGAGAAAGGATATGATCAAACCTCTTTCATCCTGAATCCGGGTTTTGTCGATCCACTTCGGGCAGACTTCCGACTCAAGTCGGAGACCGCCGTCCAAAAAATCGGATTCGTTCCCTTCGATGAGGAGTTGGCGAAGACCGGCCTCTACGGCGATCGCGCATGGAAGGATTTGCCCAAAAAATACACCCCGAGACCGGTGAGCGCGGACATTCTGCCTCCTGCCGCCAAACGCATTGCCGGCAGCCGGAAACTCTTCGCCGAAGACTTTGAGGCGCTTGCCCCTGGAGCTCCCTCGCCTTTTGGCCAGTCCGATCCGGCAATCCTGGTTTCGGCAGAAGAGGCTTTCAAAGGCGAACATAGCCTGAAGTTCCAGGACGATCCATCGTATGCTGGTGATATTTCGCCATATCTGATGTTTAAATACGATCTTGATCCGGGAACGATCCATGCCTCGATGGACGTGTTTTTGGAAGAGGGGGCGATCTTCAGGCATGATTGGCGCGGACCCGGCAATACGGACTACAAAATAGGGCCGAGCTTTCGTTTCGAAGCGAATGGCGACGTGACCGTCCTCGGCAAAATAATTAGCTCGGTTCCTCGGCGAAAGTGGATCCATGTGGAGATGTTGTTTGAAAACGGGTTGAAGTCAGGAACCTGGGATCTCGCCCTCACCGTGGATGGAGAAGCGCGGAAGACCTTTGATGGGCTTCGCTGTGGCTCCCGCGATTTTGAATCGCTCCAGACGCTTATCTGGTCGAGCATGGCGCGGACGAAGACGGCGTTTTACTTGGACAACGTGCACTTTGAAGTCGAAAAATAAGTGAATAAAATGGAAGAAACAACGAAGGAAACAAACCCATAAAAAACACCCTCATCCTCCTCACCGCCCTGCTGCTCGCGACGCTGGCCGCGACCCCTGCATTGGCGCTGATATTCTCTTTGTTGACAGTTAGGGCCGACGACTGGAGTTACTACGCCGTGTACCAACCGACGATTGAACGTGTGTTCGTCTGCGATGCAACGGCGCAAAATCTCCGGTACAACCACGACAGCAGCATCGTCTGGTTCCTTGACCGCTGGTTCTGCGTGTGGAATGCCAACACCGTACCAAAAGAAGGTGCTCCGGGGCAGCTCAACTACGTGAGCACCAGTAGTGACGGTCAAACCTGGTCAACGCCTCAACCCGTCTTCTCAGACCCGGGTCTCAGCTCCAACCCCATCCCATGCCCCACAGGAACACAGTGGCAACCGAACCTGATTGTGGTCAGCAACCGTCTGTGGTGCTTCTGGCTCCAGTGGTCCTCTTCTGATAATTATGAGGGCTGCTATTTCTCGATGCTGGACTCCCCCGACGGCAAATGGAAAAACCAGAAGCTGACATGGGGAGGCAACATCCACCCCATGATCGACGGCAAAGCATTCGACCCCTTTCCGACGCAGAACCCGGTCCGGCTCCGCACCGGTCGCGTGCTGGTTCCTGTCACGCTGATGGGGCCCATCTCCGCCGAGGCAGCCGCAGCGGGATTAACAGCGCGGGAGAAACGCAACAGCGTGATCTACACCGACGACAACGGCACGACCTGGCAGGTGTCGCCCGGCACGGTGCTGCCCGGCCTCGACTGGAGGCAATGGGAGCCGACTGTCTTTGAACAACCGGACGGTTCGGTCATGATGTTCGCGCGCAACGACCTCAGCCCCTCCAAAGAAAACGGCACAGTCAAGCCAGCCGAAACGCTCACCTGGTCCATCTCGAAAGACGGCGGCGCAACCTGGTCACCACAAGCCTTCGTGCCGCTACAGACGGTCGTCTCACGCATGCACGTGTTGCAACAGGAAAACTCCGACCGTTACCTGATGATCCACAACGACTGGCTAGCCGGGAGTAAAGATGAACGCCATAATCTCGCTCTCTTTTTCAACCGCGGCGGCGGCATGGACTTTGTCGCGGGCACCGGGCTCACCGATACAGACATCCGGGCCTGCTATGCGCAGATGGCGTTTCATGGCCAATCGCTGCTGGCCTCCTATAGCGAACAAGGTAGTAGCAACCTCAAAGTCGTGCGTGTCACCCCGTTGCCGGATCCCAACCAGCTCTACATCTACCCGCGCGCCAACATCCCGGCATCACCCCGTTTCGCCGTCACGAACGACGCCATAAGCCTCGCCGGCGGCCTTGCGCTGAAATGTCGCACAGTGCCAAATGTGTCACCAGCCGGACTCAGCTGCGCGGCTTGGATCAAACCCATTAACTTCGTCAATGTCGCACTCTTTGATAACCGGAGTTCCGCGGGCGGCTTTGTCTGGGGCTACTCTTCTTGGCTTAATGTCTACCTCGTGGATCCGGCCATAAGCATCACCTCGCATCTGCCGATTAAATTCGGCCGCACGAATTATTTCGGTCTGACCCTCGATTACGTCAACGGCTACGCGACCTTTTACGTGAACGGTGAACACGAAACCGTCACCTTCACGCCGGGCACCCGATCCATGGCCAGTGCCAGTGCAACAGTCGCTGGACCCAACGGCGTTAGCAACCTCTCGCAGTTCGAAGGTGACCTTTACGCATTTGCCTTCTACGGAACCAACCGTCTCTCCGACACCGAACACGGCAGCCTCTTCCAGACGCAGTCCGTCGCGCTTCCCCAGACTCCGCCGTCCCTGCTGCTCGCGCCCGCGGATGCGCCCGCACTTGCCCGCGACTTTGTGCTGCCGACGAATAATTTACCCATCGCGCCCGAATCGGTGCAGACCGTCCAGAGCGATGGCAAAACGCTCATACGTTTCACTGGTGCCACCTCCGCTGGCGTTGAGTTGGGCGCCAACGAGCGGGCGTACGGCGACATCGCAGACCTCGAATTCGCATTTCGTCTGGAAAGCGGTGATGGACAGACACTTTGTACCGTGGGTGACGCCAACCAACCTGCACGCGTTCTCGTCAGCGGCACCAATATCTTACTCTGTGCCAACAACCAGACGATTCCCTGCGGCAGGGCCACACCCGGAGTGTGGCAGCGACTCGCCCTCAAGACTGGGAAGACCGTTACTCGCGTTACTTTGGACAGCAACCCGCCCGCTGAGATCCAGCACACTCCAGAAGCCACATGGATCTATCTCGGCGACGGATACCGCCCTGACTCACCGACCAACTATGCCGTCTTCAGTATTGATGTGCAGTCCGTTCGGTCACGTGTCTTTCCGGCAGAAGTGTTTTTACATGAGTCGTTTATAACCGGAACCACTTCGGCGAACGGCGAATACGGGATAGGCATTTTGAGGGATGTAAGTCCGTCTGCGGCCGGAGGAACGATTGTCGGGTTTTCTGCCGGCAGTCCGTGGAGTGTTAATACGGCGCTTCCGTTAGTTAGTGCCAGCGGATTGAGTTCTGCAGGCGTGACGGGTGCAGGAGGAGCAGTTGTTTTTCGCGGAAATAGTGAAACAGCTTATTCGACTCGTGGTGCGATGAGGGCAATTA
>JBAWXO010000148.1:0-5379 GCA_037144035.1 Kiritimatiellales bacterium | reverse complement strand
CTTTCCACGTCAGAGGCAGGCCGACCACAGCCTGCTGAAACGCTTCGTAATTTTTGAAGTCCTTCTTCTGTGCCACCTCAATAATCGCCGGCGAGGAACCGTCGGAGAATGTCATCCACGCGCCGTTGCCATGCTGCTCATCCGGTTTCGTCCATGCGTATCCCCCGCGAGCCGGGCGTACCGCAGCGTAAGCGCCGGTGGCCTCGGCGAAGACCCAGCCTGCATTTTCAACGCGGTTTCCCAACCCCACGTGGCCGACCCAAACCTGGAGGCCTCCAGTATCGGGCGAGAGCTCCTTGGGCAGGCGCTGTGAAATCATTGTTCCTTTTCGCTGAACTCCCCATTGCTGGTTGAACGATGGGCTACCGTTGGGCCCTTGGCATTGCGGAAAGATTCTGGCAGCCTGATTTCCGGCAAAAATCACCCCCTGCCAGCGGCTCTGACTGCTGATCAACGTCCAATCCGCTTTCGGCCTTGCCTCAACCATCGGCAATCCCATGATAAAATCCGGTGTGCAGTAGCTGTAGCGCACAATTCCCCCGAAGTCGGTTCGCAACCTGTAGTGGGGATTGGTATAATATCCATTCGTGGCAAGCCCCAGTGGACGTTCCTGAATCTCATAATTTCCCCGGCCGGCGACATCCGCAGCCAAATCAACCACAACAGGCGGCAACCGGTATCCGCTGGTCAGAATGGTAAAAGTCTCATTGCTGGGCTCCTTCTCCATTCCCAAGCCGGCATAATACCACATATTTCCCCAAACCGGTCCGGTCCCCCGGCTATCATTGTCCGCATACATACGGCTCTTGCCACCGCCACGCACACCGTCAATCTGCTCCTGTGCCCAGCATGCGTAATAGAGCGTGATCAAATTACCTGCAAGCCGGCACAGATCCTTGTCGGCGGAAAAATCGTAATAGTTATGGAGGCATTTTAGTGTTTGTGAATTATAAAATTCGTCGGCCATTTCAACAAACAAGCCCTTCTGCGCGCGTTGTCTGCAATATTCTTTCGCATACTCTGTGAAAGCCGTGAAGTGCTCGGCGGCCGTGTGGCCGTCATCATACTTCCGTTCCCGATACTTCGGGGATGCGGCGAGAAACTTGGCGAAGTGCCAGAGTGTGGATCGTTTCATCAAATCATGGTTTTCCGACTCGATTACATCCCACGTTCCGGTGCGTCGCAACTCAGCCGAAACAGGTAGCGGCTTGTCGCCGACTGCACTCCAGTTCCAGTTCTTATAGATATCGGAAACTTCGTCCAGAGAGTCCACCTTGGAGTTTTCTTTGGCATAGAGCCACATCATTTCGAGCAGGATGTCTTCCGTCTCGGCCGAAAGCCGCCCGGGAGCCATCGAGCCGTTTTGCCCGTAAAACTCAACGATCCGGCAGAGCGTATCGGCGGGCCAGTAGAAACTGTCCCGGTCGTTGCGGCACTTCGTATCGGCGATGTAGTGTTTTCCGTAGGTTTGAAGAGCCTCGTTGGCCGTTCCGACCTGGTCGTTAAGCCAGAGAGACTTCATGGCAAAATTGACAATAGAATACCCAAAGTGACGGGTATATGCGCCCCGGCCCGGTTGGAGCGGCTCACGTTTTTCAGCAATAACCAGTTTTCTGCCCCGCAGTTTCCCCAAGGCGGCATCACGGCGCGCTTCAAAACTATCCGTTACGGCAGTGGACTCAACCAATCGGCCCGCCTGCAAAACCTGTTCAGGTACCACTTGAAGGCTGAAGTTGTCAAATACGGTATCTGGATTCGGTGTACCTGCCACGCCATTATACAACCCGGCGTATCCGGCGGTAAAGCTGCTGTTGGTATCTGTACCCGACGTGATCAGATTCAGCGCCACGGACTTGCCAGATTACATGATCGTGAAATCAAACGTGTGGGCCCTGTCGGCGGATACAGTCAGAGTATACATCGTTCCCACTGCAAACGGTGCGGCCGCATTCCCGCTCACAATAATCCCAAATACTCCGTTAACCATACGCAGAAGCTGATAACCCGTCGTTCCTGCTTTAAAGCGAAAAATGTAATAGTTGGACGCATCCTGGTAGTTGAAGGCAACCCCAGACCATCCATTGACGAGTTTAACAGCCACATCCGCGCGCAAAGTGAAGTTGCTGCCACTGCCACTGATTGTTTGCACTGCACTGTTATAGAGCACAGAATTGCCGCTGGCTGGCGCATTCACGCACAAATTGCTGCTATTGATCTTCCATTCGCTCCCCGCCCCCCTCGATGCAACCCAGTTCGCGCCGACTATCGCACCAGCGGTGCTGCAGGCCGTATCCGCCCGGTTAAAGTCGTCCGTGATCAGCGTAGCCCAGACGCTCGAAACAGCGAGCATCAGACCCATTAATACTGCACTCCTCTTCATGTTCTAGTCCTCCATTTTTACTTTCCGGTGCAATCCATCTCTTAATCCGTTCTGAAAAGCCCGCACAGAACTCATGCTCTTCAACCCGGCACCGGAACTCTGCCTTCGTTCAATTATTTCAAACAGGCGGTTTCCCGGCCAGTTCACCAAACCCGACAGAACCCTACTGTCCGCAAGGCCGTTCCTTTCGCGACGTCACACTGAAGTCCGCAGCACTTAAACACACTCCACCCGATGTCTCAAAGCCGTTGATAACCGTAAAATACGTTTCCAGAAATGAATCAATATCCTGTTCGAACAACCGGATGGCACTTTCCAGCGGCTCACGACATTGCTGGTTTTCCCGGTCTGCTTTTAACAGATCCAGCATTTCTCCCTTCAGAAAGCCAGGCACATCACTTCCCTCACCCCGGATCAAACGCATCGTTGTCGCCAGATTGGTTTCCCTCAGGTGATATACATACGACCACGCCCTCCGCGCAAAGCCGGCTAATTCCTCCAGTCCGTTAGAAAAATCGTCTGCGAATTCTTTTCCTATTTCCGTCTGGATGTGCCGTCCAAGCGAAAGGGCTTCTTCCATTTTCCTGGCAGCCAGATCACAGCGCAACTGCACATCTTCAAGCATCCACGGATGCGGCTGGGAATCATCGGTTTTCATAAAAATTGCACGGCGCGTTGACTCCCAGCTGGGCGTTGCGCATTGCTGCCCCCGGATAAATGCGGCCGACATGCTGTGCCGCACGTTGCATTTACCAATCTCGCGGATATACCAGGATGTCTCCCATGGAAACAGTTCCATACCCGCTGAACAGAGCTCCCAAAATTCAACCATCCGGGCAGCAACTGAACCATAAGGCCGGGACAAATTCGCCAAAGCCTCCTCGTCCGAAATGTCCGGCCTGGAAAAAAACAGTTCGGTCGTCCTGAGATTGGGGTCATCCTTTCCCGGTAACAGGCCGTAGTATTCCTTGACACCGCGTACTCCGTCAACCGCCGCGATCGCCCGCAACTGACGCAAGGTTACCAGCGGATGAGCCAAAGAAATAAACGGTTCGAGTTCCTCGCTAGCAGCCCCCAGCCACCCTTCAACAATGACGTCGATTCCCTTCCGGCCTGCCAAGCTACATGCATTTTTGAGCCACCGATCCACCGGCAGCGTCGCCATCACCTCGGCAATATTCGAGTGTAGCGCCAACCCGAGCCCCTCAGAAGACAAGCTTCCGATCGACTTCAAAACCTGCCCGGCAGAAAGCTCCCAAGGCTCCCACCAGAGCTTTCCCGATGGATTCAGACTGTGCCATTTTTTCGCCAGCCTATTTATAAACGGAACCACTCTCTCATGAAGCGGTATTCCCCGGCAGTTCTTACAACCGCCAAACTCATTACAGAGCCAGGCATTCTGATCAAATGTATAAACGAGAAGATCATCTACCCCCGGGAACTCCTTGGCGAACTGCTCCAGCAAACAGATATATCGCTGTTCCGTTTTGGCATCCAGCAGGCAATTCGGCAGGCTGCTGCCGTCATAGCCATAAGCCCCGTTGTATGGCGCACCAAAATGAAATAGCGTCCGGATCCCGGCATCTCTGCACAGCTGAATTCTCTGCTGAAGCTCAGTTTTACGCCTCGCCCTTTTTTCTGACGAAAGGTCACTTTGAAGCGGCACTTCCTGCGCAAGCGCCTCTTGCTTATCGACAGGCAACTCAACTACATCTTCCAGATTTAACGGCTCATCCCGAGGACGCCCTCCCCACGCGATATTCAGCTGCATCATATTAAATCCAAGGTGTCGGAGAATGCTCAAATTTTCATGAGTCCACTCGACATCCGGTTTGGCTGGACAGCCCAAAATGCCGACTTTATACGTAATATCCGCCCCCATAAATCACTCCTTATATTGCGGGTGAGCAAGTTGCTCATCCCTCAAAAAACGCAACAACGATTTCCAGTTGCGTGTAATTGACGACCCAGCCGCCTGGTTGCCAAATAACAAACTGTACTACTTACTTTTTCCGCTCTTCGTAAATTTTCATGGGCCCTTCCCTGCTTTTCCGCAGGGGAACAGGATCGCGATCCGGCTGCTTACCCTGGATCGATAGCCCACCAAAGGCTGTCCGTGATCAACGCAGCCCAGGCTGTCGATACACCCAGCAATAGACTAATGAGTACTGTGTACTCCTTCATTTTCCCATTCCTACTTTTGTTTTTTACCCCACTAATGATTTACATTGTTTCACTTTTTTTGGACCGTTTTGCTCAGGGGAGACGATCCATTTGCAACAATATGGGGGTGGCTTTCGTCAATTGCACATTTGAAATAGTCAGCAATCCGTTAGCATCGGCTTGCCGTTCTATGCCATTTACTTGCAATCTTTCATTCGAGGCGATATGAAAGCGCGTCAGTCTCTGCGGGGTTACATCAACGGTCAGCGACTCTGGAAGAAAATCTCCATCCATATAAAGACGTACACTCCATGAGTTTTCGGTTTCTTCCAGATCAGACCAGTAAATTCCCCGGTTCATCCAGCCAACGATATCCCCATCTGTTTTTTCACCCCCACCCGGATTACGATTGTCAGACGAATTACTGAATGCCGGATAGCTGATATTGAGGGCCATTTCAGGATGCAGGGTATAGAAGTCACGAATGTCTGACGGGATGGAAGAGCCCATGTCGTGTGCACCGTCATTCCAGTAGCAGGCAAATCCACGGTGTCCATTATTGAGCGCCCGGTAAAAGAAGGGATTGTTAACCCACGGCATGGACATGTCGTTGCGGCCGTTGCAAAGCACAAGGAACGGAAGGTTGCCCGAATATTCCAGCGCAATACGTTCGCTATCCATCCGTTCCATGACAGAAATACCTTCTTTTGCCATAACGGTTTCATCGCAGGGGCGTCCGCAAACGCCATCCAGTCGCATCAGATTATACCTGCCGTCACTGCCAGCCCGACGAGTATAAGCTGGAATGGGGACGTCGCTAAAGATCCCTGCGACCA
>JBAWXO010000147.1:0-5412 GCA_037144035.1 Kiritimatiellales bacterium | reverse complement strand
AAAACAAGTAAATACGAGATCCCCTCCATAAACGAAACCATCGCCATCCATCTCATAAATATCCTTTTCTATATACACTTCGACCACGACCAAATCGTTTCTAGAGAACTGCTTTGCGTACTCAAAAGCCTCACAAAACAGATCAACGACCTCTACCTTAGTGACACCTTTAGATCCTGACGAATCGCTTGGCTTAACAATGATGCTTTGATTTTTAAGCAGTTCTTCCGCAAACTTGCTAGCTTTAGAAACATCAGAAAAAACATCTGCACTTGGGACATTGTAACCATTTTCGGCAAGAAATTTACGGAACAAATCTTTGCGTTGTAAAACTCTAACAGATTCATAGGGGTTCCCAGGCAACCCAAGCTTTTCTGCAACGTACGCTGCCGTGGGAGCACATGGGTCAGAGGCATATGCAACGATTGCATCAACTCTCAAGTCGGTTGCCAGTTTTAATACAGCCTCGTTATCCGTCGCATTCACATTGTGATATTCATCAGCAAACCCATGGCCTGGATTGTCCGGAAGATAATCACAGGTGATTACATAATGCCCCTGTTCTTTAGCATATTTGAGCGGTGGAATTTGGAAATACGTTCCGCCAAGAAACATGATTCGTTTTTGCATTACATTTCTCCTCTCAGAACGGATATCAACCGCTCCATTTTTTCTTCGTCATAGCGCTGGTCACACAGAACAGATAATATCTTTTGACTTAGTCGATGTGCCTCTTCGAAATCTGCCGGAACAATTCCCTCCAAGGGCCAGTGCACAGGACAGAATATTTTATTTTTATACAAGATCGGCAACAGACTCTCCCGCCGAACGCAAGTGATCGGGAACCCCAAAGGAACCACCCCTTCGGGCAGCGCTCCGAGAACGGAAACTTCCTCCAGTTGATCAAATAACTGCTGATAGTTGGTTCGACGCTTCTCAGCAATCTGCCCGTAATTAAAACCATTCCTTAACAAGCCCTGCGCTAAGCTTGTCATTTCAAAGGCTCCAATCGGGCTCAGCTTTTCAGCCGTCTGATAGGATGAGAACCATTCCCCATCACCCGTCCGGTCAAAATGGGTACGCTCAAAAAAAGCCCGATAAGCGGCCAGCATGAACTCGGCTGGAACTTCTCCCAGCTCAACGCTTGAAAAATCTTCACTGCATTGCGACTGAAAAAGACCCCCATCAGGGACTCCAATGATCTTCCGGGGGCTGAACAGGACAAAGTCGGCAAAAGGACGGTCGAAGGTAGATAACAATGCCTGAGCGGCATCCTGTAAAATCCACGAGCCCCTCTCTTTAACGGCCTGCATGGCCTCTCGATGCAAATCAAACCCGAAATAATCAACAAAAAGTACCATGTCGCCTACAGACACTTCTCGCACCCACTCAAGGTTCGCCACCCGCAGCGTTTCATTAATCGGATAAAACTCTATCGACAATTCTTTCGGAACAGCATCCGTCATAGAGTGACAGAGATAAGATGGCATCCATACTTTACCAGGCCGCAACAACTCACATAGTATCCGTATTCCCGACCGTCCGTTAATAAGCTTCAGGCAAGGCTCCCGTAGGAACGGAGGCAAAGGCTGTTCGATATACTCCAGCCCCTCGGAACCGAGCATCCCGCCCATTATTTTCTCAGCCTCTATCATCTGGCACACAACCCGCAAATTACTTTAATCGTTTCTTCATTTACTGCCGTGCCGGTTGGCAAGACAACAATCCGACCCGCAACCTCTTCTGTAACGGGGAGCATCTTTCCTGCATTCGGCTGAAGGGTTTTATATGGCTCCATCCGATGACAACCCGGCCAGAAATATTTCCGCGCAATCACATTCTCCGCCAGCATTTTTTTGATCAACTCATCCCGGCTTAACGGATACTCATCACCGACTTCGACCACTATATACTGCCGGTTGCTTTCATCGTCCATGCTGAACTCAATCAGTTTTAATCCTTTGATTCCAGCCAGCCCGGCCTTATACGCCTCATAATTCCGTTTGTAGACAACCAGAAAATCGTCCAGAGAATCCATGTTGACCAGCCCCATGGCAGCGCAAACCTCATTCATCTTCCCGTTGGTTCCAATATAGATGACATTATCAAAACCTTTAAAGCCAAAGTTCTGCATCAGACGGATTTTTTCTGCCAATTCATCGTCGTTCGTAGCAATCGCCCCGCCTTCAAACGTGTTGAAGAATTTGGTTCCGTGAAAACTGAACACCTCGCACTCGCCAAAATTACCGATCATCCGTCCATTGTGCGAACAGCCAAAGGCATGAGCTGCATCAAACATCAGCTTCAAACCGTGCTTGTCTGCCACCGCTTGCAGTCCTTCAATATCACAGGGTCGACTGTAGACATGCACCCCGACAATCCCTGTCGTTTCGGGTGTAATCATCCGTTCCACCGCCGCCGGATCGAGATTGTAGCTATTGCAGTCAATATCCGCAAAAACCGGCTTGATCCCCTGCAACTGCAAGGCATGCGCCGTGGCGATGAAGGTCAACGACGGAACAATCACTTCCCCCTTCAAATCCAAAGCCTTAGCGGCAATCTCCAGCGCAACGGTCGCATTACACATGGTGATGCAATGTTTCACGCCCAGATAGTCGCACAACCGAGCCTCGAACTCCTGCACGCACTGCCCGCGATTGGTCAGCCAGCGCCGGTCAAAAATTTCATCCACATAGTGATGGAATTTAGCCCGGTCACCAATGTTCGGTGTTCCGACATATAATGGTTTTTCGAACTTCATAGATCGTCTCCAGCGAGCCCGATTTCACGTTTTTGTTATTAAGTTGATGAGTCGGCGAAGTGGACAGCGAAGGAATCCGATCTTCGCGTAAAGCTACAGCAAGTCATATGAATTAATGTTTCTCTCTTTCACCGCAGAATGGGGTCAGAATGGGGTCAGCCAGTGAATTTTAGAATGGATGTGGTGGCGGCAGGAAAACAGTTTTTACAGAAACAAATTCTTCCATAAATTTTCTCCGCTCGGGATTTTTATCGGGAATGGGGTCAGCCAGCGAATTTTCCTCCGTCGCCAAGGGAATGGGGTCAGCCAGTGAATTTTAGAATGGATGTGGTGGCGGCAGGGAAACAGTTTTTACAGAAACAAATTCTTCCATAAATTTTCTCCGCTCGGGATTTTTATCGGGAATGGGGTCAGCCAGCGAATTTTCCTCCGTCGCCAAGGCCTATGGCGGACAAGTAGAATGGCGGCGGGCGACAGCAGGGAAACAGTTTTAGGGGTTAAGTTTTAAGTTTGGAGCTGGGAGAGTGTGAGTGCGGGACTGAAACTTGAAATATGAAACCTGAAACGTGAGGGACGGAGGACGGACAGTTAGTGGACTTCGGTTAGTTTGAGGATCTGCCGCGCAAATTCGCGGAAGTCATCCAAGTGCTCTGTGATGATACAATAGACGATGTTCCAATCGATTTCCTGGTAGGCGTGTACGGCTGTATTCCTGAATCCCACCGCCTTGACCATGCGCTCAGCCGTTGCCGCATCCAAACACCCGGCTTTCTTCAGGGTTTCAAAGGTCTGCGCCATCGTTTCGGGCACCGGAATTTCCAAATCGCTGATGATATGAAGCCCAATGTCGACACAGGTCTGTATGGCGCGCTCTAAATTCAGCGCGATGATGTCCTGCAGATCGTAATCCCCGTTTAAAAGTTCAGCAGAAGCGGGGGTTTTATCCTGCACGCGCCGAAGACAGCGCCGGAGGCTTTCCAGCTTGTTCAACACGACATCCTTATCCATGAATAAACCTCCGCTGTCTTTCGATGAGAGTTCGGGAAACATAGGGCATCATGTCCGCCTGATTATAAATCATCTTCCGGATCAGTCCGGCCAGCTCGCCCGGTTTCGTTTGAATCAGCACCCGCCCCTTGTGCAAGACCTGCTTGAGGATCGTTCCGCTCAAGGAAAACAGGTCGATCACATCCACATCGCGCCGCAACTCGCTTTCCAGACGCGATATGAGCTCCATTTTGCGCTCTGCACCCAATGGGCGATCTAGCAGAAGTGCAATATCCACATCACTGTCCGCCCGCATCTTTCCGGTTGCGGCGGAGCCATACAGTATCGCCAACTTCAGACCTTGCTCAGCGTGCAGGACTTCTTTGGCCCGGGATGTGATCTCCGAAACAGCCAGCAATTGTGTCTCAATTGAATTCATAGATTAGAATCTACTGTTGACTCCCCGCGGAAGCAATCTTCAAACAAATTGCCCTAACCACCCTAATCCCTCTTTCAAATCAACAACAGGAAAATGGGGTCAGCCAGTGAATTTTAGAAACAGGGTCAGCCGATGATTTTTCTTCCGTCGCCAAGGCTGGGGCGGGGAGCTTGGAGGCGAATAGGGAAAACAGTTTTAGGTTTGGGGTCAAAAAATATTCAATACGCAATGATGGTCAGGCTGGTCTTAAGTCTGCAGGACAATATGTTAAAAATATTTTTCGATGAATCCTCTGGGTTTGAGAATCTCGATTCCTTGATGCCCATTCACGTCGAGCAGGTGCTTGTCGCCGCTACAGATGATCTTAGATCCCGAAGCCAACGCGCAAGCAATAAATTTGTCGTCATCGGGATCGGTAGAAACTTGAGTTTTAAGAGCACTGTGCGCAACCATCTCGGAATTGACAGTTATCCATTCAAGGATCGGCTCGTATTCTATATGAAACTGATCCGCAAGCCGTTGGGCGACTTCCTGATATTCCGACAGGATTTCAGGAGATAGAACCAGAGTCAGTTTTCGATTCTTTTGTGCATCCAGTATCTTCCCGGGTATCCCACCAAAAAAGATGGCGGACATGATTACATTGGTGTCGAGAACAACCCGCATATCAGGCCCGCGCAGCTTTAATTGCGTCATGGATATCCGACCGCTTCATTCCTGCCGCTCGGGCATGTTTGCGCACCTTTTTAACAAGTGCCTCAAATTCATCCAGTGCAGGAGGAGTGATCGTCTTGAGGATCAGCACATCATTTTGTGCCACGACAACAAATTGATTGCCTGCACTTAGTTTCATGGCTTTACGAATGCGCTCAGGAATCACGACCTGCCCTTTGGTCGTCATTTTAGTTGTATCCAATGTCTGCATATTCTCCTCCTGCTGTTCTTACCAGTAAGAATAAATCATAATTCCACGGATTCACCAAGGAAAGAAACAGCCTGTTTGCAGAGAACCGGACGCTGATAAAATTTGGTCAAAAATGGGGTCAAAATGGGGTCAGCCAGTGAATTTTAGAAACGGGGTCAGCCGATGATTTTTCTTCCGTCGCCAAGGCTGGGGCGGGGAGCTTGGAGGCGAATAGGGAAAACAGTTTTAGGGGTTAAGTTTTAGGGTTGGAGCTGGGAGAGTGTGAGTGCGGGACTGAAACTTGAAATATGAAACCTGAAA
>JBAWXO010000146.1:0-5418 GCA_037144035.1 Kiritimatiellales bacterium | reverse complement strand
AAAAGCCATTGGCACCGGGACAGATAGGTCATCCAGGGACCGGCCTGTTGCCACCATGTCTCTGTCCAATCGAAATGGACGCCGCATCGTCCATATGTCATGCCCGGGGCCCTGTTAGTCCATGGTTGATGTGTACCCGCGTGAAAAATAAAGCGATTAACCCCACTGCAGAATCCATTTAAATCCCCGTGTGTCTTAAGGGAATAGGGATGATTTAGCCATTGCCCTTCTTTACCGGTTGAAGTAAACGCCTCAGCGCCGACCAGTCTTTTTCCGGTGGTGTGCGCGATACTGCTTGCCATTTTCCCAATGATTGATGTCTCAACCGGATTCGATATCCAAAACTCGCTTTGTGGGATATCAATACGCCCCCCTGCCTGTAAATTATCTAAATTCCCAATGCCGAAACTTTGTGCAGACAACTGTACCCCGCTTTGTTTTGCCAGCGTTTTCAAATGCCCATAAAAATTATCCGCAAAAAGATCGGCATAGGTGCGGCGAAGATCCCAGAGAAAGCGTTCGGAAATATCCGCGCTTTCCACCGGAAAGCCAAGCATCGCGGGCAGATAAGGCAGAGGATCGTATCCGCGACGTTTTTTAAATTCTTCACGGAATTGTGGTGTCCAGTTTTGGCAACCGTTCTCGTAACTATCCGTGTGTAGCCCAGTAAGTGCTTTACCAACAAGAGGCCCGCTGGCAGCAATTAACTTTGCCGAATGCCCTGCCCAACATCTGTCGAGGGCCTCTTTCGAAAATTTGTCAACTTCCAACCCTTCGCCGCCAAACGGTGCTGGATGGCTTAATTCCCCCTTACTTGTATGTCCGAGGCGCAGGATGATCCAATTTCCAGCCGGAATATCCCACGCAAGGGATCCGTCTGTTTTCATTGCTGTGGTCAGGTCAAGAATCCCGCTGAGTCTAACTGCCTGCGCGGCGTCCACGTTCCAAGTTGTATCCGCTGCCAAGCCAGACATTCCGGTTGTCCGAAAAAAACCAGATTTTTCTGCCCAGTTAGGAATGCGCACACCCTGCTGAAGTTCTATCTCTCCAAACTCTATTTTGCTTACTTTCGCCCTCCCTGGAGTAAAAATAATACGATAAAATTTTCCTTCTACCGGACGAAAGGAGGAGGCGAGAATCGGGGGATTGATGGCTGGAGACTCCATTGAGAATTTAGTAACGCTCTTAAAGGTTTTGCCGTCATCAGAAACCATGAGTTCCCCGGCATACGATTGCTGCCCTGGCATAGCCAGAATGGTAAGCGCCTGTGCCGAGAAAGGCTGGGGAAATTCAAACTGGATATACTGATAAGCCCCAAGTTCCGGCTTAGGAAGCGCGGCTCCTGTCTGGGGATCCCCGTCAATTATTTTCACAAAATCAAACTGTGGGTCGCTTGCGGTGATTACAGGAGAACTGGCAAGCATCGTTGTCACATTGCCTTCCGGTGCTTTGATCGCAAGCACCGCTATGTCGCGATAAAACGGCTCAAGGGCGCCTCTAAAATTGCCCATTTCAACCGATCTCTGTGTAACCGGCGGCATAGGCAGTTTCCCGGAAAACTTCACAGGCCCCCTAACACGCGTTTCACTTCCCACCAGCATTTGCATTGAATCTTCGACAGGAACCCACGGCCCTCCGCTTCCAGAGAAGCCACCGGTATTATGAAAGATCAGCTCAAGCCCAAGTCGGCCCGCTTCCTTCACAGCATGGGCGTAAAGCTCAAACCACTCGGGCGAATTGAAAGACACGGGCCCACGCGGAAAGCCGGTTCTAACATTAAAAATTTGCATGCCGCCCACGCCGGCTTTTTTCATCTCCTCGAATTCTTTAGTGATCCCTTCCTTTGTGACATAACCGTTCATCCAACAATGAAAAATCCAAGGTTTTGCTGAATCAGGTGGAGTTAGAAAACCATGCTCAAGCGGGTCTTGAATAATCAACTCCGCCGAAGCAGAAGCACCCATTATCATAACCACCAATGCTATTACATACTTTATCTTCTTCATGCCGACAGTTCCTTCTGTATTGAGATGCCCTTTAACATATTATGTTAATACTAATGAGACCCATTATTTGCAAGGTTTTATTATTGTAATGACCAAACCCACATATCCTTCTTGGCCAAACATCTCCGGAAATCGGCGAGGATAATGCTGTACCCTTAAAAGCCGATTTCGCTTTCGGAGAGAACCCGCTGAAACACGGCGAGGTTGTCAACGCGACCAGGCCAATAAAGAGTTTTGGCGCTGCTACACCCGATGTATAGATCGTATGAATTGCTCAAATCGAGATCCTTCCAGTCAGAAATGTTCTCCTCATCCGTTTTCACACCATTAATGTAAAGTGTCATATAGCCAGTACGGCTGATGTTTACCGCAAGATGATTCCACACATTGGTACCGGAATGCGTTCCACTCAGAAATCTGCGCGGTTTAGCAGCATCGCCGCTGCTAAGGGCGAAGTTTATACCGGTGTTACCTCCGTAAAGACTATAGCCCTTCTCTATGTCCGTTCCGCCCCCCTTTGAGAGAAGACGCAGGTTGTTGGTTGGGTTTGAATCGCGACAGAACCAGAGGGAAATGGCAAAATCGCCCTTTCCGATGTCTAGGTCTTGGTGGTCAGCCATTCTGAAATAAGCATTAGTACCGTTTAAATAGGCCGAATGTGTCCCTACTACCTTTATCTGGCTATAGGCAGAATATTCTACAGCGGTATGATTGTAACCGGAGGCATCTGTATTGGTGTTATCGAATCCCCACCACCCTTTTTCTCCTCCCAGTACACCACTGGCCAGAAAGCCAGCCTCAGTGAACTTTACCGCATCTGCCCGGACAGCCAGACCGTCAGCAGGATTTGCAAAAAGCTTTACGGCTCCATTCGCCGCGCTGCGCCCTGCGGCGAATGGATAAACTCCCACGGACACCCATTCTCCCGTCGTCCCGGTTTGCTGGTTGACGGTGACCTCGGCGGAACCTTCCTGATAATAAATAGTGTAAGGAGCATTGGAACTGGCCGCCTCATGATTTCCCATTTTCCAGATCGAAACCTCGTAGTTACGCGTAAAAGGGAACGTGGGAAGCCATCTCGCAAATTGCGAACCCGATTGCGAATGATTGTAGCGTCCATCCCCTTTTGAAAGGCCTGGTATAGTCGTTTCACCCCAAAGTGCACCGGATTCCGTATAGTCCAAAGTGCGATCATCAGAAATCACAACATCTTGATTGTCATAGACAAACGGGAAATCTGGCTTGAGCCCAATGCGGGTATAGTCCATCAGACCCTCGTCAAAGGTTCCGTAAAAACTGAGATTAGTCGTCGTTTGGTTTGTAATACTATTTCCTGCTAAGCCTCGGTAAAAACCGGTATTGCTGGGAAAGTTGGTGTCATTCTGAGCCTTAACCCAGTCGATTTGAATATTTGAAAGGTTCTGGTATTGGCAGCAGTAATTATAATCGAAAAAGATTCCGTTGGGCGCCCAATCGCACACCGAAGGATCCGAATACCCGCCTGAAATCAGTATCTGATTCCAGTAATTGATATTTTCATACCCATTAGTGTCGGCGATGCCATTGACACTGGCAGCATGCATGATGGCACCGTCGCCGCTGTCCTGCATGCAGTCGGTGGCGCGAATGTATTTAAACGTATTGTTCTTAGCAACATGCGTCCCTCGATCATTATTAGCAGGGGGCGTGCTCCCCCAATGACCGCGCAGACTGATAGCATACCGCCCGCTGTTATAGATATCGCAATAGGACACTTCGCAGTCGCTGGTGTTCCAAAGAATGACCCCGGTGGTGAGAACCCCGTCAATGTACACCTCGCCCAGATCATTAATCTTGCAGTTGGAGATGACGTTAAATTCGCTCTTATCGTTCGGATAGTCGGCCCTCAGTAATGGATTATGCACAACAATGCCGCCGATCCCGCAATGCTCAATCCAGCAGCCGTAAACCAGATTGGAGACATTAGCGGTACTCATGTAGATCGCTGTGCGGCCCACATTGAGGATATGGCAGTTCCGCACCTCGATGTGATCGGTATTTGAAATATGGATTGCGCCTCTGCTATAAAGTCCATAACTCGTATAAGCGAGGGTAAGTCCATCGAACTTAATGTGATGTGCGTTCGTACCAGATACACCCCCAACCTGAATCAGGGTTGAAAAATCAGAGAGGGGCACACGCATATCCTGCGTATCGGGGTTTCCAGCGGTTCGAGGATAATAGTAAAGCCAGCCGTCCATCGTTGAATAATAGAACTCACCGGGCTGATTCAAAAGGCTGTAAATCCCGGCCAAAAAATACCTGTCGGAACATTTTTTCATATTGCCACCCGGCATGAATTGGGGTGTGCTAGTGAAGTAAAGTTTTCTGGTCGTTACGTCATTCGAAAAGAGGGCAGGAAACGCCATACTCCAGTCGCAATAGCCACCTGCGGTCCACCATGTAACCTTGGCCGTGCTCGTGAAGTTTGAAATTGAAAAATCACCACTATTGTATTCCATCCAATCCCACCCGGTAACTGAGTCGCAACCGCCGGTAACGGATAATTTGTAGGGCGCTTGAGCTAAAGGATACCGCGCATTGGCAATATAATCGGGTGAACGCGCCAGCCGTCCGCGCACTCCATTTTCGTAAATCGTTAGAATTGTTTTGTTCGTTCCGACAGCGATTTTCCAGATATTGGTGGAAATGCCTGAAGTGCCTGAGACTACCCAGCCGTTTTTGTCAGCACATCCGACCAGATTCACGGCATTCGTAGTGCCCGGTCCGTTGAGCGCCTTATAGATAATATAATGGCCGTTGCGCCCCGAATCGTTGGTCGTAAAGGCGAGCGGGCTCGTAAGAACATAAGTGCCGTCGGAGATGTTCACAGTAATGTCATAATTCGTAAGCGAAGGATTTGCTCGAATATAATCACGTGCTTTGCCGATGGTGGCCCAGGGAGCAGGCTGTGTGCCGGGGTTGGAGTCACTGCCTGCGGGCGGAGGTGCAACCCAGAAATCGTACGCAGGTGAAGGTACGGCAGTCTGAATACTAAATAACAAACCAAAAACGAGCGAATTCAGCATGTTGTTATACCACGATCTTATTTTATCTTAATTTTACTACATAGCCTTTGACAAAAAAATAAAACTCCTCGCTTTACAAGCGGGGAGTTTATATTTTTACGTCTGTTCATGACGAGCCTGGCTGATCGGAAATCAACTATAGCGAATGCGGCGAAGTAGCATCACAAGTATACCGCCAAGACCTAGCATCCCGATCGTGGCCGGTTCAGGAATGCTGGTAACGTCCTGCAGGGTTGTGCCAAAACGAAACTCATCCAGATACACTGCACGACTCGATGCAATCGGATCGTTCTTAACCTGAACAACAAAAAGTCCAAGATCGGCAGAGGTTCCAGCGTTTAAAG
>JBAWXO010000145.1:0-5444 GCA_037144035.1 Kiritimatiellales bacterium | reverse complement strand
GATTATTTACTCCAAAAACGATGTGTCAGTGTACCCGGGTGGTATGTCCGGCAGA
The DNA here is from genome assembly GCA_037144035.1 of Kiritimatiellales bacterium. GTDB lineage: Bacteria > Verrucomicrobiota > Kiritimatiellia > Kiritimatiellales > Tichowtungiaceae > Tichowtungia. The sequence continues at coordinate 5,389 of JBAWXO010000145.1, read as the reverse complement.
ATGGCTTCATGACCGGGCGACAGAATAAGACCGGTCGGGAAAATTCGTAAAAAACGCATATAGAAAATGCGGCGGGGATTAACCCGTCCAGTGATCATGGCGTCACCTGCCGTTTTTCTTTGTAGTTCCAATAACCGGTGAATACTTTCAACGGGTCATCGGTTTTCGGATTGGTTCCCGGGCAGCGTTTCCACTGCCAGAAATCTTTAAACAAAACGCCGGGGTCGGGAATTTTACGGTTGGCCCAGTACTGCTTGTCATGCGCAATGATTTCGCGGCTGGAGTTTTTCCAATCCTTGGAAACATCGGCAAACCATGCGTCGTAAATGCGGGCGAGATCCTGAACTATCTCGGGATGTGCCGCAGAACAATCCGTTGTTTCGCCGGGATCCTGCTCCAAATCAAACAGTTTGGTGGCTTCCATTTTTACGCCGCTGTAGTCCGGCAGGTCTGGATCAATCGGCATTTCCCACGGCAGCATGACGCCTCCGCGCTCAAACGAAGGATTGTCGCGGCCGATATCCTTCTCCATGGTTGTTTTCTCGCCCGGCCAGTAGAGTTTCCACTTGCCGCGCCGGATGGAGGCGTCGGAATGTGCCACCGGAGTATAGCGGTTTTTCTGGAAGCAGAGCGGACGGTCTTCGTGCTCACTGAAGATGCCGGTTTGCAGAAGCGGCATGATGTTGCGCCCGTCGAACGGTTTCGCTCCGGCAGGCGGCGGCGCGCCGGTCAGGCTGAAGAGTGTCGGCAGCCAGTCACATCCATGAACCGGATCCGGCACGACTTTCCCGGCTGGAATCTTTCCCGGCCACGACACAATGCCCGGGACGCGGATTCCCTGCTCCAGCACATTCCCCTTGTTTCCTTGAAATCCGGCGTGATAGCGCTGTTGCCTGCCATCTAACTGCGCGCCGTTGTCGCTGGTAAACACAATGATCGTATTCTCCGTGATGCCGCAGGTTTCCAGCGTTTGGAAAACCTGCCCGAGTCCGGCGTCCATCTGCTCGATCATCGCGTAGATCGTGGCGACGGCATCGGTACCCCGGCCGAGTTGCTTATACTTTTCGATCAAACGTTCCGGCGCCTGCAACGGCTCATGCGGCACATGATGCGCCAAAAACAGCGCAAACGGCTTTTTATTTTGCGCGCAATCCCGGATGAACGCCTCGGCTTCCTGATTGAACACGTCGGTCATATAGCGCCCGTCGTATTTTTCAATGACATCATTGCGATTCAGATTCCAGTTCCAGTAGTCCTGTTCACCGTTGGCAAAGCCGTAAAACAGATCAAACCCGCGCTTGTGCGGCAGATAGTCGTTGCAATAAAGCCCGTTGTGCCACTTGCCGATCAGCGCGGTGGCATACCCGGCGCTTTTAAAATAATCACCAAAGGTTTTTTCGGAGAGAGCCATCCGGTCAATGCCGCGGTTGCTCGACACATCGATTGCGCCGGTGCGGTGATTATACCGTCCGGTCAGCAGTCCGGCGCGAGCGGGTGCGCAGAGCGGAGACGGGCTGTAACAGGCCGTGAAGCGGATGCCGTTTTGCGCCAGCCGGTCGATGACCGGCGTGTCGATATACGGATTGCCGTAACAGGCCAGATCCCCGTAGCCGAGATCGTCCGCTACGATGAACAGCACGTTGGGCTTGCTGCCAGCCGGCTCCGCAAGAGCGGCAACAGCTCCGGACAGCAACCCGGCGATGGTGAACTTCAACCTGTCGTTTTCACTCATAAAACCCGGCTCAGCGTTAACCCCGTCAGTGCGTTTCCGCTGAGTCTGAAGATTTCGTCATTTCCGGCAGGCGCAGGAACGGAATAATCAGCAGAACGAGCAGGGTCACCGCTCCGCCCAGCACAAATGTCCAGGTGTAATTCAGAGAGGACTGGATATACCCGCTGATCGTCATCGGGATCGTAAATCCGATATTCATCAGGCACATCGAAATGGCCAGAATCGAGGTTTTGTTCCGACCCGACAACGTGGCCGTGATGTGCATGTAATAGAAGAGCGCGCTGAAGCTCATCCCGTACGTCATCGCCTCACAAGCCCACCCGATCATCACCGCCGTGTTGAGCGGCTCGCCAAACAGCCGGATCGTGTGCGCCGGGCAGTTCCACGCGAGCAACGCAAAGATAAAGGCCGGAAGACTCGCACAGAAAGCCATCGGTAAAAATGTCTTCCTCAGCCCGAACCATTTGATGAGATATCCGCCCAGCACGCCGCCAACAATCATCCCGGGGATATCGGTCAGCATGGTATAAAGCGGTATCGAACCGGCGGGCATGTTCATTCCGGAGGACTCCACCGGATCCAGCAGCCAGGTATTGCGCAGTACGCCAACAAAGCCCATTCCAAACCGGTAAAGCAGGATCAGCGCAATGATCAGCGCCACCCGATCCTGCCGGAAATATTCCTGCAGGGTTTCCTTCAGCGCAAAGTGCTGATGCTTGACCGGCTGGTCCTGTTCAATCGCCGGAACCATCCGCTTATTGAAGAAGAAAAATCCGACAAGTACCACCGCGGTAAGCAGGTAGGCCCAGCCGAAGCCGATGTGGAACCCGGTTTTGTCCACGGAATCCATGCCGGTCGCGCCGTAGCGGGCCGCCAGTTTCGTCGCGCCCAACATCAAGCCCATCACCCCGGTCAGCGCGCCGAGGCGGATCGCGGTGGTCTTGATGCCGATAAACTGCGCCTGCAGAGACGGATCGAGAGCACGGATATAGTAGCCGTCCGCCGACGTTTCATAGGCGGCGCTGCAGAGCGCCAACAACACCAACATGGCGCAGATCAGGCCGTAAAGCAGCATGGGAGCCGGTTGTGTAAACAGCAGGCCGCCGGTCAACGCCAGCACCAGCGCAGAGATCGCCATCGCGATGAGCGTCATCCGCCGCTTAGTGGTTGCTCCGTCCAGCCACGGAGCATAAAGGAACCGCAGAGAGACGATAAAGCCTGCCGTGCTGATTAACCCAACCATCTCGTTGGAAAAGCCCAGCAGTTTGACGAGACTCTGCGGGAACAGCTGCAGAAATCCGTTAAACAACCCGAAGGGAACGTAAAGGCTGAACACCCATATCCACGGGGAATTTTTTTTGTCGGCTTCACTCATACCATCTCCTTTTTATACAGTTCGACTGCTTCGCCGGTGAACAGGGCGCGCCGGTAAAGCGTAAACTGTTTTACTTTCAGATCCGCGCGCACTTCCCCCCCGTTGGCGCTTTGGAAAAAACGATGAAACAGGCCGAAGCCGAATTGGCGCGTCTCTCCGCCGTCGTCGAACTGTCCGTTAATGATCATTGAAATGGTTTTCGGGCCGCCGTCGATCACGATGACCGCATGATTTTCCTTTTTGAAATCGAGCGCTTCGGTCGAAGTCCAGTGTGATTCGGAGCGCATATCGTTGATCAGAATTTCCAGCTTCTGATCGCCGTTAAGCCGTACGGCGAAACCGCGTCCGGTTGCGGTGCGGTTGTCGAGCAACACTCCGGGTTGCGCCCCTGCCGCGATGACCAGCTCGATGCTGAACCCATTGCGGGTGTCTTTGCCGGAAATCACTTCCCAGCCGCCTTCGCGATCATAAAAAATCGGCAGTTTTTCGCCGGCGACAATGCGGTCGCTTTCCGGCGGCGGCGCGGGATTGAAAACACGCTCGACCACACCGGCCGGGATACGGTGCATGCGCGCCGTCTGTTTTTCCGTTTCCGTATAAAGCAGCGAGCCATCGTCCATTTCCATCAGGTCAGGATAGGAGGAGCGGCGGGTAATATCATCGTTATAAAGCAGAATTTCCGGCTGCGAAAATTCGAGGATTTTGCCGCCCGGCACATTGACTTCTTTGGCCGCAGAAAACCAGATCGGGTTGCGGTCGGCATAAGATCTGCCGCTGTGATTGTTCATCCAGTAAAAATAGCGGTTGCCCGCAAGCTTCCAGATGAAGGTGGCGGAGCGGGAGTTTTTCATGCGCCGGCCGTCGGCATAGCGCATAAAGTCCGGGCGGCTCCAGGTGCGGCCGTGGTCGCGGCTGTACGAACAGGAGGAATAGCCGCTGACGGTGCGGAAGACACAGAAGAAGGTGCCGTCGCTCAATACGGCGAAGCTCTGCTCTTCGGCAATCGGGCCGCCCCCCTCCGGCGCACGCAGGCCGACATCGCCGTCGGGCAGAGTCTCCCAGCATATTTTCCCCGGGTCGGTTTCAGTCATAATGTTGTTGCTACAGAGAAGCACCCCTTCGGAGCGGGTGAAGAAGTCTACGCCAAAGCCGCCGACTTTGTGCAGCGGCACGTAGCCTTTCGTTGCGTGAACGAAGGGTTTTCCGACGTTCCAGAAGTAACGGATTTTCCCGCCGACAGTGTTTTCGCGGTCGATTTCAAATTCGCGGACCGGCACCACATAGCGTTGCGCCGACCAGCTCTTGCCGTGATCGTCGGAATACTTAAGGACAAAATAGCCGAGCGAATCGACGCGACGGCACCAGCCGTCCGGATAGGCTTCTTTGTCGCCGGGAATCTGGCGAATATTGTCGGTGTTGTGATTATAGAAGGCATAAATTCGGCCGCTGCCCGCTTTGAGCATGACAGCATAAGACGCCTCAACTCCGGTCGGCGGCTCGATCGCGACCGGCGCTTCCCAGGTCGCTCCGTTATCTGTGCTGCGTATGCTGACGATGTGCTGGCCAGCTTCGCCTTCAGTTCCCCTGCATGTGGTACAAATCAGAACCAGCGCGCCGTCATCGGCGCGGGTAAAAAAGGGCTGATCGGCATAACCAGAGCTTATGGGTATAACAGTTCCATTTTCAAGTTGCCGCCAGTCGCCAAGGAAGGCGCATCCGGATTTATCTGTTTCAGAGGTCGCCGAGACCGTGCATTTTGTTTTGTTTAAATTCATATGGTGTATCGCTTTTGTTTATCCGGAGTAATTTTTATCCTAAGCACTTTTTCAAAATCGTCCACCATTCCGCTCCGGAAAGGAAGCTTAAGGCATGTGCAAAAATGGACAACAGTAGGCATTTCAGGACACACGGACAGCGGCCATGTCCTGTGGTCGTCGATCCCAGCACGAACCGAAACAATTCAATTCAGCGCAAGTTCAATGGATTGTGTAGAAAACGCAATGTGCTGGGTAGTGGGAATAGAGCCGCCGCGGCGATCGGTGCGTTTAAAAATCCGAATTCCTTAACCATGCCGGCTGTCAGATTCCCGGCCAGACAGCCCCGCCAGCTCCAAATGCCACAAACCGCCTCGGTGTAAAAAACCCGAGGAGAAGATATACCATTTTACGGCTCTTCGTTTATTTTATGGGACAGTAGAGAATTGCCGCACCGCGGGCGCTTCTTTTGGAACCTAAATACAGAAATGAACTAACCACTAATCTTCACTAATGGACACTAATCAC
>JBAWXO010000144.1:0-5454 GCA_037144035.1 Kiritimatiellales bacterium | reverse complement strand
GCCGGAATTTACGGCTCATTTAAAGAAGCTTTTCAAACCTTGGAAAAGCGGAAGGAAGTTTTTCCAGTGTCTGGAAAATATGCGGAAGCGTACGCCGCATGGAAGCGGCATCTGGATGGAGTTTTAAAACTATAAGGAGACAACGGTGAGTATTGTAATCGGAGCAAAAGAATATTTTCCAGGCATTGGGAAAATCGGATTTGAAGGCCACGCGAGCAATAATCCGCTGGCGTTTAAATGGTACGACGAAAACGCCGTGGTGGCCGGAAAGACCATGAGGGAACATTTGCGTTTCGCCATTTGCTACTGGCACACGTTTTGCGGAACCGGCGGTGATCCGTTCGGCGGTGCGACTCATGCATTCCCGTGGTTTGCCGGTGCCGATGCCGACACCCGCGCGCAGAACAAGATGGATGCTGCGTTCGAGTTCATCACCAAGGTCGGCGCACCGTACTACTGCTTCCACGACTTTGACCTCGTTGAAGAAGGCAGTACTTTTGCCGAATCAACGAAACGACTGGAAGCGATTGTTGAATACGCCAAAAAGAAACAGAAAACTTCCGGCGTTAAGCTGCTGTGGGGCACCGCCAACCTGTTCAGTCATCTGCGCTACATGAACGGCGCCGGAACCAATCCGGACTTTGGAACTGTTGCCTATGCCGGGGCGCAGCTCAAGAATGCACTGGATGCCACCATTGCGCTCGGCGGCGAAAACTATGTCTTTTGGGGCGGACGCGAAGGCTATATGAGCCTGCTTAATACCGACATGAAGAAAGAGCTGAACAACCTCGGTAAATTTTTGACCATGGCCCGCGACTATGCCCGCGCTCAGGGTTTTAACGGCAGCTTCTTCATCGAGCCCAAGCCGATGGAGCCGAGTAAACACCAGTATGACTTCGACGCCGCAACCGTGATTGGTTTCCTGAAGGAACACGGGCTGGAAAAAGATTTCAAACTCAACATTGAAGTCAATCATGCCACGCTGGCGCAGCATACCTTTCAGCACGAATTACAGGTTGCCGCCGATGCCGGAATGCTCGGCAGCATCGACGCGAATCGCGGTGACAGCCAGAACGGCTGGGATACCGACCAGTTCCCGATCAATATTCAGGAAACGGTCGAGGCGATGCTTGTCATTCTCGAAGCGGGCGGATTTAAAGGCGGCGGGACGAACTTCGATGCGAAGATACGCCGCAACTCGACTGACCTCGAAGATCTTTTCATCGCGCATATCGCTGGGATGGACACTTTTGCTCGCGCGCTGGTCATGGCCGATAGGATTCTGACGCGGTCGCCATACAAAAAGATGCGCGCGACCCGCTATGCCTCGTTCGACAACGGTAAAGGAGCGGACTTCGCTGCCGGTAAGCTGACGCTCGAACAGCTGGCTGCCATCGGCTCGGCAGGTGGCGAGCCGAAACAGATCAGCGGAAAGCAGGAACTTTACGAAGCACTGATTAATCAATCAGCGGAAATCCTTTTAACTCGGGCGCCCAGATCTGAGTGATAACCAATTTTGCATGAATCGGTTCCGGATTGCGTTTTGATGACGGAAACACCCTCAATGTGAAGCTCACGCTGGAGTTGATGGCGCTGGTTACGGTTGCTGGTTTGTTGAGTCATGTGATCTATCCTACTCGGGATAAGCTCCTGCGCTCGTCGGCCACGAACAGTTTTATCTTGTCTATTTTTTTATGATACCGTAACGTTGCGGTTGATGGTGAGATCGTTAGTAATAAGTAGAATTATTAATGAAAGGGTGTGGCATCAAATCAAGGATACCAGAATACAGTGCTTGGATAATGGTGGCTTTGCTATTTTTGGGGAACTGGGCGCCAACTTTTGCATCAGACAGTACAGATTTCTGGCAGAATTTCGGCGCTTCCGAGTTAAAAAAAACAAGCTCTGGAACGACCTATCAAGTTTACAGTGACATCCACTATCCCGGCGCGGAGTGCGATCAACTGCTAGATCTTTATCTGCCTGCAGGTTCAATTGCCGGGGTCCGTCCGGCTGTCCTGATTATTCATGGCGGGGGCTGGGCAAAGGGTGATAAAGCTGACGCCCGCGAACGCGAGTTTGCCGCTTTTATGGTTGATGAGGGGTATGTTGCGGTTAGCATAAATTACACGCTTACTGCCTATGAGGGAGAGACGTGGAAGAGCCGCCGGTTGAAAGGCTCTTGGCCTCAGAATATCTATGACTGCAAAAGTGCTCTGCGGTGGGTGAAAAAAAATTCTAAAAAGCTCCAAATCGATCCGGATCGCATTGCCGTCATGGGCGGATCGGCTGGCGGTCATCTGGCCCTGCTGACCGGCCTTTCTTCTGAAAGTAAAGAATTGAACAACGGCGGCGCGTTTTTGGATCAGGACAATTCAGTTCGCTGTATTATTGATTTTTACGGCATACCGGATATCTGTCAGTCGAGTGGTAAAGCCTTTATTGATGAGCCGCAACTGCAGTATCCTGAAATTTGGTCTCTTGCTTCGCCTGTCGAACATCTTTCCAAAAAAGCTCCGCCCATTTTGATTATTCACGGAACAGCCGATCCTACGATTAACATTAAATTATCGGATGATTTTGTTGAAATACTGGAAGAAAAGGGAATTTCTCATCAGTATGTAAAGGTTGAAAACGCCGTGCACACCTTCGGTTTGATGCCCCCTCAAATGGATTTGCGTCCAGTGGTGCGGCAATTTCTAATAGAAAAGTTCGAATAGCATGGTTCGCCGAAGCGGTGTCTGAGCCGGGTTGGGCCTATTGTCGTTTTGGTGGTGAGGTAAAGCGAATAAAACTAAGGAAGGCAGATTTAAATGCTACTACTTGGATTCCAATTTCTGCTGCTATTTGCGCCGGTGCAACCAGGCACTGTTGAAGTGTATCTGCCGCCACTGATTTCCCCGCTGGTGCAACCATCTGATTATTACAGTATAACTGTTAATGGAACCAATTGCTTTGTCTATCAGTTCCAAGGAACCCGCGACCGGGACTTGGAAGACGCAACCGACGCATTTTATGAATCCATTGCTTATTTTGGGTTCACGAATCGGTCTGTTACGGTCGAGGTTACGACAACCAACACCATTAATTCGCTAAAAATTCTTCCGCGATCTGCGGAGATTTGGTGGACCCAGCTTGCTTCTAACAAATTCAGCTTTACCCTGAACAGTCCGAAAAAACTTTATATTGAGGTTAACAACGACGAGTTGCATCCTTTGATGGTATTCGCTGAATATCCTCAGAAGTATGTTTCTGATCCTGGCGGTAGGGTTAAATATTTTGCGGGCGGGACTGTTCATACGTCCAGTAACAGTTCGTATATTGGGTCTGACGGGCGGGTGGATCTTGTTTCAGGTGATGAGGTTTACATTGCCGGAGGTGCCGTGCTCCAGGGACATTTCATCGAAAACGGAATCAGTAACATCACGATTCACGGCCCTGGAATTATTGTATGCGATCGGGGAGAGCGAGGAATGCGGCTTGAGAGATGCGAGAACATTACTTTAAGTGACTATATAATGGTGCAGGGCCAGACGAACTGGCAGCACTATCTGCTTTTATCGACGAATATTGTCGCGAACAATGTGAAGACTTTCGGACTGGGGCCGGAATGGACAGATGCATGGGGTGTATTCAGCTGTACAGGCTTTCGACTTTCCAATCTTTTTTTGAAAGGCGGGGACGATGGAATTGCTATTAAAACGACCAAGTGGCTTTATGATGCGCCCTGCCGTGACGGTGTGATTTCAGATAGTATTATCTGGAAAGGCGGCTCCGGTAGCTCGATTAGGTTTTCTGAGGTCGGCAACATTGCGGAAGACATCCATTTTGAAAACATAGAGTTTCTGCAGACCCGGCGCCGGGTGCTAGCCAATGGGCGCGCTCCGGTATCGATGCTTGTAGACGGCGGTATCGTTCGGAATATCAGTTTCACAAATATGTACAGCGAAGAGTCCAGTGAAAATTTTATCTTCATGAAAACGGCAACAACTACGAATGTTAGTCTACAGGTTGGCCTTATTGAAGACATTGATTTTCACGGCATATGGTTTAATCGATATCCGTCAAGGCCCTTTCAGTTGCTGAAAACATCTGATACAGAGGGATGTACAAATATTAACTTTGAGGGACTTTACGTGCAGGGTTCTGCGGTCAACAATGCGGTAGTTTCAAATGGATGGACAACCAGCGGTGTGAGCAAGCTCACATTTACCCCTTTGTTTTTTGAGCGTTATCAGTTTAAAAACACCTTCAATAGTAAATACATCTGGCAGGCGAATCCGACCAATGTGGCGATGCGGACGGGCTGGACCAATTGGACATCGACCATGTTTGACATTACCCCGGCAACCGATCTTCCTGGTTGTCACTACATTCGTAACAATTCCACAGGGAAATATCTGGAGCCCGCCAGCTCGGGCGGTCTGATTGTCGAACAACCTTTTACTGGGGGGGCAAGACAACAATGGGGAATTATATCCGGCATTGCGGCACCCGGATTTTACTGCATTCAGAACAAGGCGACCGGGGGCCAGCTATACAGCGATTCCTCGGCTTCGTTAAAGATAAGAACCCCGCAAGGGACTTCCTCTGAGCAATGGCAACTTAGTCTTGCCAACGTGATCCGATTAAAAAACAAAGCATCCAACGCGTATCTTTCCGGGATCGACCTGTCCGGAAATCAGACCGGAGGAAATCTTGTGACTGTTAAATCTGCTGACGGAACCACGGCGCAGCTATGGCAGCGTGTCTATATCAGTCTGACTGAGTTTTATCTGAAAAACATTCAAACCGGACTTTTTCTGTGGGGGAAAAACACATACGGGCAGGCAGATTCCGGCGCGGCGGTAAGTTGTCAGTACGATTTCCAATGGGGCAGCCAGAAGTGGGAAGCCGCCGATAACGGGGATGGATCGTTTGGGATAATAAACACAGACAGCGGATTATATCTGTCTGCGGACGGCACCAATGGAACCGCCTCGGCGGTTTCATCCAGTCAGCCCGAGATGGATGCAGCGAAATGGATAATAGAGGATGTCAAAAATCACTGGTAGGAAACCTCTGGGTTGTGTTTCCCGCACGACAACTTGGTGCTTTTACAGCGGCGGGCGGATGCCTGTTCAAACCATGAGCTGTGTTGAAAATATAGAAAGGAGATTTAAGTGAAATTATTAAAAGGGATTATGAAAAAATCATTCATTTTGAGGGTGCTTTTAGTTTTATCTGCAAAAGGTTTGGGTTCAGAGGTAGCGGATTTCGCCAGCCAATCGGACAGCAGTGTTTGCAAGCCGGCAGGCAGCCACATAAATACTGCTAAAAAGATCTACGCCGACTATCACGCCATGTATGCAACGCCCGAATGTGACGGTTCATGGGAACAGTGGAAACTGAGCATAACAGCCCGGCAGAGTCAGGCAGAAAAAACCAGCTTTAACTATAATCCTGATTTGATTG
>JBAWXO010000143.1:0-5483 GCA_037144035.1 Kiritimatiellales bacterium | reverse complement strand
GGATGGCGTGAAATGAGATATGAAATAGCGGTGGGTGTTCTTTGTTTCTGGTTAGCGCATGCAGCCTCGGCCGCAGCTCCACTTTCCTCCGGTGTTGTGGTGGATAATGCTTCTATAACAGTTTCTGAGGGGGCGTGGAGCGTTGGTGGACGGGATATTACGATTAAAAAAGGCGGCCGTTTTTTTGTCCTTGGGGCTGGATCGCACGCCGTAAAGGATGAACCCCTGCAGCTCTCCGACCAGATCCCGGACGGCTTCTGGAAAGGAACCAAACTGCAAGGCCCTAAGCCGGTCGGTCCGATTAATGCCCGGTGGTCGTTGCGACCGGAAACGCTTATGATTCGCGCTAAGCCGGGCGGCGATCCGCTGGCATTGGACAAAGACTATCGGGTTTCCGCACAATATGCGCTGGTCGGGCTGGGGCCGGAGGCTAAGCTGACTTCGACGGATGTGGTGTTCGCCAGCTATCAGTACAGTGTGCATCGGCTGGATTCGGTGGTGTTGAATAACGAGGGTGCCGTGGAATATATTCAGGGGAACTCCGGCGTTGCCTCGGTTGTTCCCCCGGAAATTGCGCCAGACAGCATCCGCCTGTTCAACGTGTTTCGGCCTTACGAAACGGATTCGCTGGCGAAAGAGCATCTGTTCTTCATCGAGGCGGCCGGCAAGGATATCGCTACGGCTACGACGGTCGGAAAGATTCCTAAAACGCTGGCGAAGTTGAAACAGGGCCAGCCGGTGACGATCGTCTGTCTTGGCGACTCGGTTACTGTCGGCGCCGATATTATGGATCCGGCCGGCTCCTACGTAGAGCAGTTCCGGACTTCGCTGCAGAAGAAGTTTTCTCCGGAGCAGATCAAAATTCAGAACATCAGTCTGGGCGGCAGCCGGTCCGTTCAGTGGCTTTACAAGGGCGACTATAAAGGCTTGCCGAAGCGGCCGGCTGATGTCTGTGATTTCCAGCGGGTGTTGGATGCCAGGCCGGATCTGGTCACGATCGAGTTTGTAAACGACATGACGCTGGCTCCGGCGGTGCTGGAGGAATCATACAATCAAATATATGAAAAACTGACTGCTGCGGGGGCGGAGATCATATTGATCACTCCGCATTTTGTTCATCCGGGTTTAATGGGGCTACAGGGGAATCCTCTCCGTCCGCCCGAAACTCGACCGCTGATACCTTTCCTGCGCGAGTTCGCCGCTCAGAAAAAAATCGGGCTGGCTGACGCTTCTTCGAGATGGGAGCAGTCGGGCAAAGAAGGCATTCCATATATCACCATGCTGGCAAATCATTTCAATCATCCGGATGCCAACGGTGACCGGCTATTTGCGCAGGAACTCATAAAATGTTTTTCCGAGTCTCCATAAAAGGACAATCGATGTGCTGAAAACAGTTGGGTTTGTATTCCTGTTGAATTCGAGCAGTGCGTTGCAGATTATTCCTGTCGACGCCATCAGGGCTTGTAACTCACCAGGCTGGACTTTTTCCAAGTGTGCTCGCGCGGAAAATAATACACTTGTATCAACGGTAACGAACAGGGCGTATGCGCAGGCCTATTTTTACGGAACCGGCGTTGAGCTGTTTGTCCGCAGAGATCCGCTCACAGGTAGCGCGGATGTGTATATTGATGATCGATATGTCGCTCGGATTGATACGGCCAGTAGCAGTGTATTGCCCGGAATGCTGATATTTCAAACCAATGGATTGCGTCGGGCGGGACATACGATCCGGATCGTGCAACTCAATGCGTCGATTAAATTGGATTATATCTGTCCTCTGGATAACGGCGGAGCGGACGGGCCGGCGCCGAATACGTTGGCCTCCACCAGTTCCTTCCCGGCTGCAAATCCATCACTTCTCTCCGGGCTGACGATTTTGCAGACCAACACCTTTCCGCATGTATTCCATTTCCGCAAGAGCGAAGCGGATGCGTTGACGATGTCTTTACCCGACTGGACGAACCGCTATTCCAGGCTCATGGGTGTGATCGGGAAAATGTATAATGAGGATGAGATTCATCTCTGCGGAACCAACAATAACTTTCCGCAACGGACAATCTTTAAAACCTTCAAGAACGCAAATCCCGAGCAGCTTGCGCTGCTTCATTTCGATGGGAAGTATAGAAATATTGCCACGGAACGAGCGACGAATTATTACGCTCCGCAGCACTTCCTGTACTTTGTCCGTCAGCCAGGATACTCCGATCTGGATGCGGGGTCAACGCAGAGTGTGGTGCAGACAACCGGGCCGGTTTATAAATATTTCCGGCTGGCTTCGGGTGATTACCGGAATGAGGACGTTGTGCTGGTCGGTAAGGCGGTAGACGGTAGTCCCGACTGGAGCCGTTATGAATACACCCGCATCACCAATTATTACGGCAGCAATCCGTATACGAATAAAATCGAAGTGGTGCGCGGTTGTTACGGATCTTCCCGCCTGAACTGGACTGCCGGAAAGTACTATCTCTTGGTGCCGGTCAGCGCTCCGCCGTGGGATGTGGAGACCAATAATCACTGGATGTACAACTTCTCTTCCTGGTGTCCCGTGGACGGAAGCGGAAAGACCTGCGCTGACCGGTTCTGCGAGGAAATCTCCGGGATTCTCATGCAGACCAATGCATGGTCTGTTCCTCAGTTCGACGGCGTGGAGTTCGATATTATGATTTCGGACGCTCAGGACTCGGGTTTAGTAAGGCTGCGCGGTATCGACAGCAATCTGGACGGAGTTCCCGACTACGGCTACTCCGGAGAAGCGAACATGTTCGGCCTCGGACTCTATAATATGGCCAAGCAGTTGCGCCAGACTCTCGGTAGCGGCAAGCTGATCTTGGGGGATTGCGGCGATTCGTGGAATCAGCGCTGCTTTGGTGTATTCAATGGCATGGAGCAGGAAGGCTTGCCGGTCGGGAATGACGGCATGAATCTTGATGAATGGACGCAGGCGCTCAATCGCCTGCGGTTCTGGAATCTGCATGCCTACGGCCCAGCCTTTTCATATGTCAACTGGAAGCTGTACGTTGATGGCTGGCACAGTCCGAGTCAGAACGTCGCCCGGTTGAATTTAGCCACCTTCTCGGCGTATGATATCGCGACGTCGTTCTACAGCTACAAAGGGATGCCGGTTCCGACGAACGTCAACGACGAGGCAATTGCCGGTAGCAATCAGACGCTAGGCTGGCTGGGGGCTCCTTCAGGGGCCGCAGTCTGTTTGGCTCCGTGGGGAGCCGAGCTACTGGCCGGTGCCGGGGTGAGTGTTTCTTCCAATTTCACCAATCGGATTCATCTGATGACCGGGGATTTGCAGATGCTTAAGCAGGGTAGCGGTCCGTACAACCTGAAGATCTCTTCGTCGAAAGACGGACGCATTGTGTTCCGGATTAAAGACATTGATATCTCCGGCTGTGCGTATCCAGAGTTCACTTGCATGGTGGATATTCTTTCCGAGAAAAGCGGGATTCTCCCGGCGGAAATGCACCGGCAGTTTTCCGTCCGGGCGCTGGACAGCCAGAATAATGTCATCAAGGAACACTACCTATTCGCCGCAAACTCCAACTACATGCCGAATATCATTTATTTTCCGGACCTCGGAACCAACAGCAAGATACATTTGGAATTCGACTTTGAAGGCTGCGGCTATGTCCAGTTGCGGGATACCAAAATCTACGACCGGGAGCCGTCGTTCTATCGCGAATTCGCTAACGGATTTGTGGCGGGAAATCCGTCCGGTCATCCGGTAGATATTCCGCTTTCCAAAGCATATGTCCGGTTGACGGCGCAGACGGACACCTATTATGCGGACTATGATCAAATCGTGAACAACGGCGGCGCGGTTACCAATAAGATTACCTTGGGCGTCCGCGACGGGATTTTCCTTATACGATAGGCCCTTACAATAACTGGGAAGTCTAGGTCGGAAGAGAAAGGGCGCAATATATATACGGAAATCAAGACCATGCAGATCTTAACGATAAGAAAACTAGCCTTAGCCACAGTGCTGCCTCTGAATTTTGCGATCGAGGCGGCAGAACAGAGCCGCCCGAATATTCTGCTGATTCTGGCGGATGATCTAGGCTGGTCGGATCTGGGATGCCAAGGCAGTACGTTTTACAGAACGCCGAATATTGACCGGCTGGCTGCCGAGGGGACGCGCTTTACAGACGCTTATGCAACACCGGTCTGCTCTCCAACCCGAGCCGCTATTATGACCGGAAAAAGTTCTGCAAGACTCCACTTGACCAATCCGTTGAGCGAAACGAATCCTGCGCCAAAGTCGCCTCGGGAGCGGGGAAAGGATTACCCGTGGCATAAATATATAGAGCCGCTTCAGATTCCAGCTTTGAGTCTGGATGAGGTAACCGTTGCCGAACGCCTTCGGGATGCCGGCTATGCCACTGCCATATTCGGCAAATGGCATTTGGGCGGAAAAGGGTTCGATCCAGAAAAACAGGGATTTGATGTGAATGTCGGGGCCGGGTATTACCCGCATCCTAAAACTTATTTTTCTCCGTATAGAATGGATGACGTTATCAAAGACGGTCCCGCGGGGGAATGCCTGACCGACCGGTTAACGGATGAAACAATTCGCTTTATTACGGCACCTCGTGCCAAGCCGTTTTTCATTTATCTGTCCCACTATGCGGTGCACACCCCGATTCAAGCCAAACCGGAAGTCGTTGCTCGCTATGAAAAAACCACCGATCCCTTGCAGCCGCAGAACAATCCCGAATATGCGGCCATGATAGATTCCCTTGATGAAAATATCGGGAAGCTGATGGCTGCGCTGAAAGCTTCGGGACAGGAAAAGAACACGGTCGTGATTTTTGTTTCTGATAATGGCGGGGTGATCCATACGTTCGGCGGCAACCAGAAGGTTACTTCCAATCTGCCGCTGCGATCCGGAAAGGGAACGTTATGGGAGGGCGGTGTCCGGGTGCCAATGGTCGTGCGCTGGCCCGGGGTGACGGCGCCCGGCTCAATTTGTTCAACACCGGTAACCTGCGCGGACTTTTATCCGACTTTTTGTGAGATAGCTACAGTGCCGGTTCAAACCGGCGTCGGCACAGAAATGGACGGAGAAAGCATTATTGCCCTGATGAAAAATCCCTCCGCGCCGCTTCAGCGAGATATTTTGTGTTGGCTCTATCCTCACGACAACGAGTTTACCGAGCCCTGTTCTGCAATCCGGCAAGGGGATATGAAAATGATCCGGTTTTATGGCGGGTCCGTTAAACTCTTCAACCTGAAAGAAGATATCGGGGAATCAAATGATATCTCAGCTAAGTTTCCTGAACTGGTCTCAGAGCTCAGCGCACAGATGGATGCTTGGCTGAAGCGTGTCGGTGCATGGGAAATGGTGCCGAATCCGCAATATAATCCGTTGATGCATGAACATGGAATTTACCCGGCGTTTGACCCGATTAAGGACGGGGCCAGTCTTGTTGCAGAATGGAATTTCGATGGGAACGATCCGGAAGGTTGGACCG
>JBAWXO010000142.1:0-5544 GCA_037144035.1 Kiritimatiellales bacterium | reverse complement strand
GAACACCTGCCCTTATTTCCGATTAGGGCACCGGACAGGTGCCCTAATCGGAAATGAGATCGGCTACAACTTTTCATAAAACGCTATAGTGGTTAGTTCCTTTCTATTTCCGATAAAAAGCCCGCTGCGCCCTCGCTTCAACAGATGATATGAAATTACTTTGAGTGGAATTGTTTCTCGCAAAGCCGCCAAGCCGCAAGCAACTCAAACGGCCGCCACCCCAGAGTTTCTGCGCCTCCGCGCCTTGAGCGACCAAAGGGAGCGGGCGAGAGAATGAGATTTATTTAAGTTAACGTCATATGATTGGGGTTTTTTCTCAAACGCAGAACCATCGTCCCGGTTCGACGCCGCTCGCGGCAGGCCGTTTTCCTCTTTTGTAGCCGAGGTCCATGACCTCGGAATTCAGGGTCATCCGCGATCATGGATCGCGGCTACAATCCTATCTTTGAAGGAATTTTGCGCGCAGCTCCACACGCCAAATGGAGCCATTCCAGAAACGCCGGATTTCCTCCCTCGATCGGCAGAATCACAATGCAGGGACATTCGTAGGAGTGGAGTTCTTGAATCCGCGCCGTCAGCGCAGCCGTATTTTCCTCCGTTGTCTTCAGAACCAGCAGGGCTTCGTTTTCACGACAGAGCTTCCCTTCCCAGTGAAAGATGGAGGTGACGCCGTCGAGAATATTGGCGCAGGCCGCCAGCCGTTCCGTCACGACCGCCTCAGCAATCTTCTCCGCCTCTTTACGATCAGGCGTTGTTGCGTAAACCAGTTTTGTTTTCATAGCCCCTTTGGACTGCGGTGATAAAGGCGAAGCCGTATCACCGCTTTTCTTTTTATTTTCACAAAGCGGCGATACGCCCGAGGGCTTTATCGCCGCACTCCAAAAAATTATTCATTCTTCCAAACATTGGAAAATAATACGGCGTCGGCTTCCGCCGGGCCCCATGAGCCGGGTGCGTAAGCGAACGGTTCGTTCTCTGCCGCGCCGGCGAGGACGGCTTCCAGCACCTCCCACTCGGCTTCGACTTCGTCAGAGCGGGTGAAGAGGGTGGAGTCGCCGCGCATTGCATCGAGCAGTAAGCGTTCGTAGGCTTCCGGCAGTGCTTGGTCCCATTTTCCGGAGTAGGAAAAGTCCATGTTCACGCTTTCAACCACCATCTGCATGCTGGGGCGTTTGGCCGAGACTTGCAGGAAAATGCCCTCGTCCGGCTGAATGCGGAAAATCAGCGTGTTGGGTTTCACGCCGGTCAGATCGCACACATCGCCCTGGCAGGCGACATGCTGGAAGAGCGTAAGCGGCGGCGTTTTAAACTGAATGGCGATCTCCGTCGTTTTTTCCGCCAACCGCTTGCCGGTGCGCAGATAGACCGGCACGCCCGCCCAGCGCCAGTTGCCGATTTCCATTCGCAGTGCGGCGAAGGTTTCGGTTTTCGACTGCGGACTGACGCGCTCTTCCGCGCGGAAGGCTTTGGTTTTTTCATCGCCGCCGTATTGGCCGAAGCAGACCGCTGGATGGTGCCTGCTTGCAGTTCCCGGCTTCAGTGCCCGCAGGATTTTCATCTTTTCGTTGCGGATGGAACGCGCATCCAGCCCTTCCGGCGGCTCCATCGTCACCAGACAGAGCAATTGGAAGAGGTGGTTGACCACCATGTCGCGCAGGGCTCCGGTCTGGTCATAAAACGCGCCGCGTCCGCTCTCCATGCCGACAGTTTCCGCCGCCGTGATCTGGATGTGATCTACGTACGAGCGGTTGAAGACCGGCTCGAAAATGGCGTTGGCGAAGCGGAACGAAAGAATGTTCTGCACCGTCTCTTTGCCGAGGTAGTGGTCGATCCGGTAAATCTGCGTTTCGTCCAGATGGTCGAGTAGCATCCGGTTCAGCGCTTTGGCACTTTGCAGATCGCGGCCGAACGGTTTTTCCACCACGACCCGTGTCCAGGGTTTGAAAGCCGGCGGCGTGATCAGTCCAGCCTTCCGCAGACCGGTCGCGGCGGACTCAATCAGGTCGGACGCGATGGAAAGATAGAAAAGACGGTTTTGGGGCAAGGTGCCGGCGTCAAACTTCGCTTTAAGTCCGGCGTAGGCCGCCGGATCGGACAGGTCGCCGCGGCAATAGCTTAGGTGCGAGCAGAAGGCTTTCAGCGACTCTTCGTCCGCCGCTGTGCGGCTGTGTTCGCGTAGAGAGTCCCCGATCAGTTTACAGAAACTGGGGTTGTCGTAGTCGCGCCGTGCAAAGCCGACAATTGCAAAATCCCCAGCCAGCGCGCCTTCTTTAAAAAGCGTGTAGAGCGCGGGAATGAGTTTGCGGCGGGTTAGGTCGCCCGATGCGCCGGAAATGACAAACGTCACCGGCTCCTCAATGCGGACTTCAGGCAAGGACATGCGACAGTCTCCGTTCTGGTTGCGGCGAGTATCAGGTATTTATCCGTACTCTTCAAGCGAAGCATGTTACGGAATGCGTAAGGCGGAATGTAAAGTGAAATGCCGGACTCGGGAATGAGAGTGCCCCGTGCCAGAATGAGCCTTTCTTCATTCATCACAACAAAGGAAAGGAACATCGGCATGGGACGGCAGAACGGTATCACGCATCCGCGCAAGGACAGCCCGCGCTCGTCCTCCGGTTGACCCCCCCCTTATCGCCCGCTGCGGGTTGTTCGGAGAGTTGACTTCGTTCAAATCCTAACATAGAAACTGGGTCATCGAGAGCAGGCCATTTGTTGATGCGCCGCAACAGGAAGAACGTATGAAGCCAATCTATACTCTAGCTGCTGTGACGGTCTATATTTTAGCCAGTGTCGGGTCGAGTCTTCTTTTCCGTGTGGCGGCGCAGTATACAGGCCGAAGGGCGCTCCTGTATTTCATTCTAGGTAATTGCGTGGGGTTGTGCGTCTCGATTTCAATGACGCTGGCGCTACGGAATGCGAATCCGAACCTGATCTTCGCCGTGTGTCTGGGTGGTGCTTTCTGTGCGTTGCAGTTGGCATCCACACTGGTTTTTAAACAACCCCTTGCCCCTGTTCAATGGGTTGGCGTCTCCTTGGTGGCGGTCGGGCTTGTATTGCTCCCTTTCAAATGATCTCTGGTTGGCCTCCAAGCAGAGTCTAAAAGAGCGCGTAGGCTATAGCGTTTTATGAAAAGTTGTAGCCGATCTCATTTCTCTCTGGAGGGACGGTGGCCTCGCCGTCCATGGCCGCCGAGGCCGGGCACAGTTGAGAATCGAAATGGCGGATAAAATGCCTAAAACACGAGATATAAAAGAAAAGAGCCGGAAAATTCATTCTGTATCACGACGCGCGATTTGAGAAAATATGACAGTGGTTTGATACAACTCGGTCGTTTTTAATGTCCGGTCAGCGTTTCTTTTCGATAGGCGCCGGTTTCGGTAAGCTTTGGATACTTTTTGATTTCAATCCGCCAGCCCTGGTCGTCGGTAAGGTGCCAATGAAATCGATTGAATTTTAAGGAGGCGATCGTATCAATAAAACGCAGAACATCTGTTTTTGGCATGAAATGACGACTCACATCCAGATGCATCCCGCGCCAGCTAAACCTTGGAAAATCACGGATCGACACGCACGGGATTTTCCAATCCGCATGAATCGGCGATGTACTGAAAATTTCCGGCGGCATAAGTTGACGCAGTGTTTGCGCCCCGTAAAAAAACCGGCGGCCGTTTTTGCCGTAATAGTTACCTGCGAGCTGGTTGTAATCAGAGTATATTCTTCGTTGTCGAGAGTGTCGTCTTGGGACGTCTCAAAAACGATCACATTTGAGTGTTGCGATTTCTTGCTCTGAACCGGAAGCAGGAACCCAGTTGCCGGACGCAACGGAGTTGCTAGCGTGCGGGCTATCGTTTCGGACGACGAACTTGTATAGATAATTACAGTTTTCGGCGTGAATTCAAACCCGCCCTTTTTAACAGCCATCTCTGCTGGCAGGGGAATGAGTAAAGGCTCATGACTTGCTTTTTCTGAAGTCATACCATTTCCATTATTCAAAATTTTCCGTCAAAAACTGTTTCACTACAGGACGCAGATTCATCTGAGACGGTTGCAGCCCAAATGAATGTGGAGCATTTTCAATTACTACATACTGATGAGGGAGACTCTTCGCCTTCAGAATTTCAACGAACTCGTTCGACAGATCAATTTTCACGGTGGCATCTGCTGTTCCGTGAACAATTAAAATGGGCGGAGATTTTTTTGAAAGGTGTTCGACGGGCGATGCAAGAGCCCATATTTCAGGATGTTCCTGTCGCGATTCATCGATAAAAGAACCGCCGCCCCAGCGGCGGACGTCGGGAATGCCGTAAAAATCAATAATACAGCGCACTGAATTATTTTGATCTAGAAATGAACCGCCGCTATTCAGAGTCTCATTTTCAGCGGAAAGGCCTGTTAACAATGCCAGGTGGCCGCCGGCGGAACCGCCTATTACGGCAATGCGGTTTTGATCAATCCCAAGTTCATCCGCATTTTTCTTCATCCATCGGAGAGCGCTTTTGCAGTCATAAATATTCTGAGGCCAGGATCCTTTCAATCGCTTACTTTTCCATGCCGCGCCCTCAAAAGTGGTAAGCGTATAATTGACGCTTACTGCCGCATACCCCTCGTCTATCATAAATTCGGCGAAAGCCCGTTCTCTGGGATCGGCTTTATCTCCTCCTGTCCATCCTCCGCCGTGAATGATCAAGACCGCCGGACAAGGGGTGGATTTAGAGTTATTCGGTAAATAAACATCCATCAGTTGATTTTGTTCAGCTCCAGAATAGGATGCGTTTGAGTAAAGTTTGTAATTTGTACCGTTACTTGTCTTTCTTGATTCAGGCGTCTTAGTGAGCGCGTCAAGGGATTCAGACGCAAAAACAGTATTTTTTGTTCCGCTTGCAAAAATCAAAGCTACTATGACCCCTATTCTGCACAACCAATTTGCTTGCACTGAATTCATACAATTCCTTTCAACTCCATATGGGTTGTTAATTCGTTCTTTAAAAAATCTTTTCTTAATTTATATACACCCACACGATCATTTTTATGCGCAAGCATCATGATCTGTACAGGCCCTAAACGCCTAGGGATTTCATTGTTTCAAGAACCAAGTACAATGCGCGCGGCACATGGAAACAACCCTTATACGGGCCGCCTTTGAAGCGCTGGTTGATCTCGCCATAGCGGTCCAGGTAGCCGTACCATTCTCCATGCTTGCGATCTGGGTACTTGGCGAAGGTGTAGTCGTGAACCTGCTTGAATCGCTCAAAATAGTGCGGGTTCCCAGTCTCCTTGAAAGCCATCAAGAACGCGACGAGCGCCTCACAATGAGGCCACCACAGTTTCTGACTCCACTCCAACTGAACCGGCGAGTAGCCCTCACGGTCGAGAAAGTAGAAGAGGCCTCCCTCCTTGGTGTCCCAACCTAAATCGAAAGACCAATCGATCATATTCAGTGCTTTCTGCCGCAGATCTGCATTACCCGTTTTGACGGCATAGGACAGCAGGAACCAGCCACACTCGATGGCATGGCCGGGGTTTAGCATGCGGCCTTCAATG
>JBAWXO010000141.1:0-5566 GCA_037144035.1 Kiritimatiellales bacterium | reverse complement strand
TTTCACCCTCATTAAACCGCGAATGACCGCGAATTATTTTTTACCGCCAAGACGCAAAGAAAATAGACCTTTGAGTCTTCGTGTCTTTGCGGTTCGATTATCCTTAAAAATCCTCAATCGCCATACGGACAGGTTTACCGTCCACGACATCCAGTTTTTCAATTTCTTCCATCGCAGCGGCAAAATCCTTTTCCAGCGCCTTATGGGTCAGAAAGACCACCGGCACCTGTTCGCCCGCGTTCTGTTCCTTCTGAATCATCGACGCGATGCTGATCTTGTTTTTGCCGAGCACGTGCGCGACCTGTGCGATCACGTCCGGCTGATCCTTCAGCGACAGCCGCAGATAACAGCGGATCAAAATATTTTTCGGATCACACACCGGCAGAGCCTTGTGCTTCAGCAGCCAGTCACTGCATCCGCCCTTACCCGCCGCCGCTTCCATGATGTCGCCGATCACCGCGCTGGCGGTCGGCAGACGGCCCGCGCCGCGCCCGTAATACAGGGTACTGCCGACAATGTCGCCGTCCACAAAGACCGCATTGTACGCATCGTGCACTTCCGCCAGCAGATGTTTCTTCTGCACCAGCGACGGCTCAACGCGCATTTCGATTTCGCCGTTCACCTCGCGGATGACGGCCAGCATTTTAATGCGGTAGCCCAGCTCACCGGCGTATTCGATTTCGCGGTGCGACAGTCCGCGGATGCCTTCAATCGTGAACGCATCCATCGAAACCGGCGCGCCGTAGGCCAGCGAAGCCAGCACGACCGCTTTATGCGCGGTGTCGATGCCGTCAATGTCGAGGTCCGGCGGAGTTTCGGCATAGCCCAGCTTCTGAGCGTCGGCCAGTACCACGTCGAAATCGAGCCCTTCGCGCTCCATGCGGGTCAGGATATAATTGCAGGTTCCGTTCAAAATGCCGTACATGCTTTTGATCTTGTTGCCGACCAGGCCGTCGCGCAGAGCGCGCAGCACCGGAATGCCGCCGCCGACGCTGGCTTCAAAATAAAGCCCCGCCCCGCTCTTCGCGGAGGCTTCGAACAGTTCGCGGCCGGCTTCGGCCAAAAGCGCCTTGTTGGCGGTCACGACCGGTTTACCGTTCTTGAGCGCACGCAGTACAAAATCCTTGGCGACCTTGACGCCGCCGATCAGCTCGACGATCACATCAATTTCGGGGTCGTTGATGACAGAAAGCGCGTCGGTCGTCAGAAGTGACAAATCCACTTTGACGCCGCGGTCGGTTTTAATGTCGAGATCGGCGATTTTTCCAATGACTGGAAAAAGCCCGGTGCGCTGCGCCATCAGTTCGCCGTTTTTGAGGATGCCCTCAACCACGCCCGCGCCGACCGTGCCGAATCCCAGAATTCCGATTTTGATTTTCTTCATAACTTGTCCTTCGGACAGGCTTCAGTCTTCAGGCTTGAGACTTCAGGGTAAAATCCCTGCGGTCTGACGCCTGCGGCCTGTGGCCTTTTTAATGAGCGCAAACATTACCTCAAACCCGTTGAAGCTCAAGGCGAAAGCCGCATGAGAAAGTCAAAGGTCTTAAGGTCAAAGGTCAAAAGTACTCCCCGGTTCCCTTTTCCGACTTTAGACTTTGGACTTTCAGACTTTCGACTTGTCCGGAGCAGGCGGATCGGTACGATGGACGGCTCATTTAAGGAGTTAGCCCATGAAGATCAATCCGTCCCCGAGCTACAGTATCGATCTGACCGTCAAATCGCCCCTCGCCCGCGCGGCGCTCGAAACACTCATTGTTGCCGCCGAAGGCGTGCCCGCCCTGTCCGAAGGCGTTGCCAGCCCTTTCCGCTTTGTCGTCAACTGCCGCAGCAGTGAGCACCAGCAGGAAATTATCCAGGCCTTGGAAGCCTCCAAAAACACCTGCGTGGTTTCCGCCGAAGAAATCACCTTCCGCTCGCACATCGGCGGAAAAATTGAAGTGACGAGCAAGCTCGACCTCACCGCTAAAGGCGCGCTGGCGATCGCCTACACGCCGGGCGTCGGCCGCGTCTGCATGGCGATCAACGAAAACGTCGCCCGCGCCGACGCGCTGACCGTTAAAAAGAATATGGTGGCGGTCGTCTCCGACGGCACGGCGGTGCTCGGCCTCGGCGACATCGGCCCGGAAGCCGGTATGCCGGTGATGGAAGGCAAGGCGATGCTGTTCAAGGAATTCGGCGGCGTAGACGCCTTTCCGATCTGTCTGGCCACCAAAGATACCGAAGAGATCATCCGCACGGTGAAACTTCTCGCGCCGACGTTCGGCGGCATCAATCTGGAAGATATTTCCGCGCCGCGCTGTTTTGAAATTGAAGAGCGGCTCAAGGCCGAACTCGATATTCCGGTGTTTCACGACGACCAGCACGGCACGGCCGTGGTTTCGCTGGCGGCTCTTTATAACGCGCTCAAGATCACCGGCAAGAAGATGGAAAATCTGAAGGTGGTCGTCAACGGCGTCGGCGCGGCGGGCGTGGCCTGCTCAAAAATTCTGCTGGCAGCGGGTGTAAAAAACCTGATTGGTTTTGACCGGACCGGCGCGATCTACCGCGGACGAAAAGACGGCATGAATTCCGTCAAGGAATGGTTTGCCCAGAACACCAACCCCGGCAACGAACAGGGAACGCTGAGCGAATCAATGAAAGGCGCCGATCTGTTCCTCGGCGTTTCCGCGCCGGGCTGCATTACCGCCGACGATGTGAAGAACATGGCCAAAGACCCGATTATTTTCGCGATGGCCAATCCGATTCCGGAAATTATGCCGGAGGTCGCCAAGCCATGGGCGCGCATCATGGCGACCGGCCGTTCGGATTATCCGAACCAGATCAACAACGTGCTCTGCTTCCCCGGCATCTTCAAAGGCGCGCTGCGCTGCCGCGCCAGCGCGATCAGCGAAGGGATGAAGCTGGCCGCGGCCCACGCGATCGCCGATCTGGTTTCCGCCGACGAGCTTTGTGAGGAATTTATCATCCCGTCGGTTTTCGACCGGCGCGTGGGCGATGCGGTAGCGGATGAAGTGGAACGTGTGGCGCGCGCCGAAGGTCTGGCCCGCGAGGTGATCGACAGCAAGACGCTCTACACGCTCCGCTGATTTTTGGCAACAAAGTCGCGGGCCCAGCTGATCAGTTCTTTACTGAGAAATTCACAGCGCTCTTTCTGGCCGGCTTCGAGCGTCAGCTCAACTTCCTGTGCCAGCACGGAAATTTCAGGAAGTCCCATCGTACCGCCCATTCCCTTGATGGAGTGCGCCGCCACGTGAGTTTGTTTGTCATTCAAAGTGTCCAGGCCGGACCGTAGATCGGTGGACAGCCGATCAAGCTCCTCGCAGAAGGCGGCAATCAGCTCATCGTCCATCTCAAAATCTTCCACTTCGAAATGACCGATCCGCCCGTCCAGATCAGGAACCAGTTTGCGAACCATTTCGATTACCCGTTCGATTGCCATAACCTCTCTCCCTGCATTCACAGAATGCAAGCTTACCATAACCATTTTAAAACCATACACGCAAGCCTTCCTCCTGCTTCCGAAATCAAAATCAAGGTGTTGAAGAAGCGGTCGAGTTGAGACAGTATAGCGCTCCCGATGCAGAATGTTTTCACAGGCTATCCTGATGTCCCCTGGAAGCAGGGCTGGAAGTTTCTATCCGGCCCGGAAGACCGCACGCCGTTTGTCACCCTTGCGGCCTCCGGCGCGCTCATCGGACCGTGCGGTGAATGGACGCTACAATTGATTGACCCGGCGACCCCCTGCACAACCCGCCTCTTTTCCAACGGATTTTCCATCGGCGCGCGCAGGCATCCCGAACGGAACCGAGTCGATGCGCTGGTCATCGAGCCTGGGCTTCTCCTGGGTACGGTGGCCGGTCTGTCGATGCCGCAACTGATCACCAAAGCGGAAACCAAAGAAAACAACGGTTCGACCTGGGTGCAGAGCGGCCATCGCACGGTTCTGCTTCTACAGCAGGATCACCGCTTCGCGCTCGTCTGCGGCGAATTCACCCCGGAGCGGGCTTTGATAAAAGCCGAGGCCGCGCTGGAGGAGAATCTCGACGCGCGGATTCAAAGCGAAACCGAAGAGCGTAAAAAGGTCAGCCGCCTGTTCAGCGTCAATCCGCGCCACAATCCGCCCGTCGCGCTCGCGGCGGAAACTCTGGATGCCCGTCTGCGCGACCGCACACCCGCCCTTCACGGACTCTGGAGCATGGCGGATGGCTTCGCCAACGAAACGTTTTCGCTCAACGAACTTTATCCCCTCGTCCGTGCCTGGAGCCTGATCGATCCGCCGGTCGCGCTCGAGCTGGCACAGACCGCACTGACCCTTCAGCAGAACAGCGGCGGCTTCCCCGCATGGGTCGAAGCCGGTGGTCTCACCTCGCCTGTCGCGCCATGGCCGTTCATCGCGCAGTCGTTTGAACTGGCTTGGCAAAGCAGCCGTGATCCGGCGCTATTGAAAAAACATCTGCCGGGTCTGCGTAAATATCTGCAGTGGGCCGTGCGCCGCTTTGATCCGCATCGCGACCTCATCCCCGCCTGGCAGAGCGAGCAGGAAATTTTCGTCCCGGAAACTTTTGAGCGCGGCAAAGCCACGCCGGAACTCACCGTCCTGCTGATTGCTGAAATTGAAGCTGTTCTGCGCCTTTGTGAAGAGGACGAGAACAGCGGCACCGCCACCGAATCGCTCGTTGAAGATCGCGATCTGCTGGTCAAGACACTCAACACGGTTTTCTGGAATCCGGTCGGCAAGGCATTTTCCAATGTTTGGAAAGACGGACACTACCTGCATCAGCCATCCTTCGGATCTTTCATGCCGCTCTTCTGGCGCGGACTGGATAAAGAAAAACAAACAGCTCTGATTGAGGATTTTGAAGAAACCCACGGGTTTCCCGGACATCACCAGCCCGCTTCGTGGAAACAGGAGGAAATCGACGATACCGTGCATCTGCCCGCCATCCACCAGTTCATGGCCTTCGAAGCGCTCCGGAACGCTGGCGGCACCGCGCTCATGCTTTTTGTACGCCGTGCCCGCGAAGGGTTTTCCGCCTGGTTCGAACGCGAAAGCATTGCAGCCGTGCGCGGCGAAACGGCCGGAACACCCGCCTATGCACTTGGCCCCGTTACGGCGGCGCTCATTCTTACCGTACAGGAAGAATTTGAGCGCGAAGCGGCCAAAGCGCCTTCGTCGGCACAGCAGATTTTGCAGTGGGCTCACCGGCTGCGGATCAGAAAAACCGACCTGCGCATCACTGCGGTCGTTCTGCTCTCTATTTTAATTGTACATCTGGCGTACACGCTCCCGCGTAACCGCGACGTGGATGCCCGTGTCGCCGAAGCCGCGCTGAACTATCAGCAGGGCCGCTACACCGACGCGATGCGAATCTGCCGGCGTTATTCGAACAATGCCCTCTCCCGCCTTCTGCAGGCCAATATGCTGATGTTAGCCGAACGACCCGATCAGGCCGAAAAGCTTTACCGTCAAGGTCTCACACAGGAAACCGAAAGCCCCTCCGCACTTCTTGGACTGGCGCTCGCCCTGCAGATGAACGGAAACTTTAAAGAGGCCGAAAAACGCTAC
>JBAWXO010000140.1:0-5589 GCA_037144035.1 Kiritimatiellales bacterium | reverse complement strand
ACACATTCTAGTGATGGATGATGAGACCCCCGTACGGTCTCTTTTCGGACAGTTTCTGGAAAGCGCAGGATACTCCGTCGCGCTCGCTTCGGACGGTCGGGAAGGATTGCGTCTGATGAAACAGCAAAAACCAGACCTCATCATCACGGACATTATGATGCCTGAAATGGACGGACTGGAACTGCTGATGAACATCAGAAAACAGCATCTGGATGTCCCGGTCATCGCCATTTCCGGCGGCATGAAAGCACAACCGGCCAACTTTCTCCCGCAGGCAAAAAAATTCGGCGCTCACCGCGTGTTTATAAAACCGGTCGAGCTGTCTGCCCTGCTCCAAGCCGTTCAGGAACTGCTCAGTGAATCCGCAAAAAACAAATAACCCCGGCTATTTGTTTTTGCCGATGGCCGGCTTTTCAAAATAAACCACTCCCGCCTGGGGACAAACCGTCACGGTATAACCCTGCAACAGGCGCGCGCCGATCCGTGTGCCGCCGGGCGAATTCGAAACCGCCGGCGCGGAAAAAATCAAACCGGCATCTAGCTGAACCGAAGAAACTGCCGCCGCGCCGTCCGCCCCCACTTCAAAGTCGCCCGCAGGGTCAATCAGGATCAGCCCCGCTTTGCCGTCAACGGTGCCGCGCACCGCGCAGGCTCCAGCATATTTCACGAGCGGAATTTTTGCGACAAGCAGCGCCGGGTTCGGCACATAGGCAGCTTCCGTAGTCGAAAGAACCATCCGCTTCCCGGCATAATTCAGCTGGAGTTGCCCGAACTTTTTAAGAATGTCCCAGCCCATTACGCCTTTGAGTTCCGGCTTTTCTATGCCGCGCGCCACCGTTCCAAGCGGCCCATTGGCCATGCGCACATAAACCAGCGGATTCTCTATGTAAAGCTGATCCAGACGAAGAGTCGGCACCACCGAGAGACACCCAGCAATCTCTTCGCCGCGTAGCTTGACCAACTGTGCGCTGCTCTCGCTGACCGGTTGCGCGCCGAACGTTTGCGCCAGATCAAACTCTATCCAGCTGGACAACGCAGTAAAATCGAAAAGCAGCGGCGCTTCGAGCCCAAACTTTCCGCGCAATGTCACCACGGGACGAAGCGGTTCTTCGGCTTTCATCGAAAGCCCCGCCGTCTGATTGGGATGCAGACGGCATCCATCGCGATATTCAATTCCGGCGGGTGTCTGATAAATACTGTAACCAAATCTACGCGGGTCTTTTACCTGAGCCATGTAGGCCTGCTGGGCCTTCCATGTAACTGGTTTAGTCTCCGTTGTCTTGCATCCTGCCGCCAGCAGAACAGCAGACGTAAATAAAATCAGCACGGTTGTTTTCATCGGTCTTCCTTTCGTTCCGCCGAAGGGCGGCGCCCGTCGAGCGTATCAAGCAGGTAATAGATATCATGACTATCATCGGAAATCGAACAGATCAGCAATCCTTCGGAAATCGAAAAACGGATGCGCATCCACACCGGAAGCGCCGGATCGTTGTATTCCCAGACCGGCCACGCGCCGTAAGAGCGGGACGGTTTGATTCCTTCGGGCGGGACCAGCTTCATCTGCCAGCGCAGAAGAACGGCGCGCGGACCAAGGGCGCTGACCACAACCCAGCTGTCGCGCCGGTCGCGCCCCCCCAGCGAAACCGAGGCCAGCGTCAGCGGGCTCTTTTTCAATGTTTGAAAAAAACGACCCGCTGTTTTCCAACCATCGGAAAAGTGAAACTGTTCCAAAACTGACAAATCGGGCATCACGCTGCGGCAAACAATCTGCGCGTGGGAAGGAACCGGCTTGAGTGTCCGTAACACCGACGACGGCATATAGAAAACCCAGCCGATCACAGAAAGAACAAGCGACGCAACGAGCGAGCCAACCGTCCAGCGGCGCATCATGCCTGCACCGTCCCTTTAAGCTCGGCAACTGAACCGATGCCTTTGGCCGCCATCCACTTCTCCATTCCTTCTATCACACGCACCGCAGTGGAAGGATCGGTGAAGTTGGCGGTGCCGACGGCAACAGCTGAGGCTCCGGCGATAATAAATTCAAGCGCGTCCTCGGGGCTGGTTATGCCGCCCATTCCAATGATTGGAATTTTAGCGGCCTTGGCGGCTTCCCACACCAGTTTGACGGCGATCGGTTTGATGGCCGGGCCGGAAAGTCCGCCTGTCCGGTTGGCGAGCTGCGGCTTACGCGTTTCAATATTGATCGCCATGGCCGGATAGGAATTCATAATGGATACCGCGTCGGCACCACATTCTTCGGCAGCGCGGGCAAACAGTTTGATGTCCGCCACATTCGGCGCAAGTTTCACAATCAGCGGCTTCTGCGTTTTGGCGCGAACCGCATCCACGACCGTGCGGAACAGATTCACATCGGTTCCGTAGAGCGCCCCGCCCTCTTTGACGTTCGGGCAGGAAACATTGACTTCGAGTGCGTTGATTCGCGACTGATCGTTGAACACCTCCGCGACGCGGCTGTAGTCTTCGACGGTTTTGCCCCAGATATTGACGATGAGCGGCACGCGATAGTCTTCAAAGAACGGCAGATATTTTTTAATGAACTTCTGCGCCCCGGGCCCGGGCAGGCCAATGGCATTGAGCATGCCGGCAAATGTTTCGAATGTGCGCGGCATCGAATTTCCCGTGTGCGGCTCGGGGCTGATGCCTTTGACGGTAACCGCTCCGAGGCGGTCGAGATCGACGAGGTCGGCGTATTCAGGGCCGTAGCCGAATGTGCCAGAGGCGACCGTCACCGGGTTCTTCATCTCCAGCGTGCCGATCTTTATACGCATGTCGGTTTTTTTATTCATCCCAGAGAATCTCCCGCGCTTTAAAAACCGGGCCGGTCTTGCAGCAACGCACCCACTCCCAGCCATCGGCGGTTTTGCGTTTTATGACGCAGGCGAGGCAGGCGCCGACGCCACAGGTCATGTTGCGATCCATGGAAAGCCAGGCGGTTATTCCGTTCTGAACAGCGCGCTCACCAACCGCTTTGAGCATGGCGTTGGGGCCGCAGGAGAAAATTTCCACTGTCTGTAATTTTTCCTTCTGTTCCGTCAGCCACGAATCGAGCGCAACGGTGACGAGCCCCTTCTGCCCGAGCGAGCCGTCGTCAGTGGTGATGCGCACGTCCCAGCCAAGCGCTTTGAATTCGTCAACACAGAGGATGTCTGTCGCACTGCGCCCGCCGAAGAAAGCAACGCCTTTGACCGGCAGTTTGGCGGCCTGCAGATAGAGCGCGGCAATGCCGTAGCCGCCCGCAACAAGTACGGGTGTCATCGCGCTCGAAGAGTGAATCGGAGGAAACCCGTTGCCAAGCGGACCGATCAGATTAACGGTTTCACCTTCGCGCACCGAGCACAGCGCGGCGGTGCCTTTACCGACGGATTTATAGAGAATGGAGAGGCCTTCGGCATCGGCTTTAAAAACGCTGAACGGCCGCCGCAAAATGGCGTCGGCAAGGCGCGGTACACGCAGGTGGACAAACTGCCCCGGCCGCACGAGCGGACCAATGGCCGGAGAGGAAAGTCTGAGCAGACGGTAGTCGCCCTGAAAGATGTTATGTTCGGCTACGGTGGTATTTTCCTGTGTCATCGGGCAGAGATTGTGCGGGGTTTCAAATGCGAGGTCAAACGCATTTCGCCCGCAACGACAGGTCAAAACTGCGCGACAGAGTCCGGGCGGCTGGCTTTGTGTTGGCGGCGGTAATCGGTCAGAAAGGCCGCAATCCCGGCATGACGATTGGCGACAGCCAGTTCGAGGGCAGCCTCTCCTGACGAAAGTTTGGCGTCGATATTCGCGCCGCTGCGCACCAGCAATTCAAAGATTTCTACGAAGCCAAGCTGCGCGGTCATTAGCAACGGGGTGCGATCCTGATTGTCGCGAAGCTCCGTATTCGCTCCATGTTCGAGAAGCAGTTTGACCATCTTAAGGTCGTTGCCGCGCACGGCGTAGCATAGCGGTGTTAAGCCGTACCGGTCCTGAAGATTGACAGCCACACCCCGGTCGAGCAAAAGAAGAACCATTTCTTCGTGCCTCTGGGTAGCGGCATAGTGCAGCGCGCTGGCGCCTGTTTTTGAACGAAGGTTCAAATCCTGTCCGCGCTTGATCAGGGTTTCGAGCATGGTGATGTTGCCGGAAAGGGCGGCGCAGAAAAGATAATTTTCATCGGCGCAGGAAAGATCTTCCGTGAGCGCACCGGCGGCAAGCAACCTTTCAACCATCGGACTGTTGGCCCGTATGGCGAAACAAAGCGGTGCGGCTTGTTCGGTGTTGCGCAATTGGAAATCCGCCCCGGCGGCGATCATCCGTTTGGCCACGCGCGGATCTTTCTGCATAACGGCGAAGTGCAGCGCGGTGTTGCCATCCTGCCCCGCGCGGTTAACGTCCGCCCCTGAAGCCAGTAGCAGATCCATGCTGGCCGATTGTCCGGCCAGCACAGCGTACATCAGTGGAGTAAAGCCTTCTTTATCCAGCGCATTCATATCAACTCCGGCCGCCAGCTGTTTTTTGATGAGTTTAATATTTCCAGCCGCTACAGCATCGTAAAGCGTCGAATCCGGACGCATGTCGAGCCAGCACAACCCGGCGAAAATGGCCAGTGCGATTGTGAAGGTCGATATCCAGAACCAGACAGTTTTCATTGTTCTCTTCCCAATTGTAATTTTCCCTACAAAGGAGAGAATCTATTGTTTTTCAGGAATACTGCACGTCAGGACGCTACCTGAAATTGTTGAGGGGATTTGTATTACAGGATTCCGACAAAATAGAAATTATCTATTTTTTTCGATAATCCATTGAACCGCCCGTTGAACCAGTTCGGCCGAGCCGCGCACACCAAGCTTGGCCTTAATGCGCGCGCGGTAGGTTTCAATCGTTTTGACGCTCAAGTGCATGGTCACGGAAATACTCGCCGTGCCTTTTCCTTTACCAATCTGTTCAAAAACAGCCAGCTCGCGGTCGCTGAGCCGGCTGATTGGACCGCCTTCCGGCTCGGGGTTTCGCACGGTCTGCATAATCTTCTGTTTGACGGCTTCACTGGCATAAATGCCGCCGCCAAGCACGCATGTTATCGCTTCGATCAAACTTCGCGGAGGTGTGTTTTTGCTGACAAACCCGGAGGCGCCGGCCCGCAGAACGCGCTCAGCATAGAGCATCTCGTCCTGCATGGAGAGCACCAGCATGCTGATTTCGGGGAACTGCACTGCGATGTCTTTAACCAAATCGAGCCCCGAATCCGCCCCCAGCGACAAGTCGATTATAACAAGATGAGGCGTTGTTTTTATGCAAAGCTGGAGCGCCTCTGCCCGGGTGGCCGTTTCACCGCAAATGCAAAGGCCTGGTTCGCGTTCGATGAAATCACGCAATCCCTGCCGGACAAACGCGTGATCGTCGACAATCAAGATTCTCTGCTTCTGATTTTGCGGAGTTGTGTCGCTCATGCGTCGCATACTGCCAAATCCAACCTTGATTACAAGGCTCGTTTTAGGGCTTTTTTCGTTCGGCCGTTTTCACCGCACTCCAAACCGCCTCAAGATCTTCCAGCGAGCAGTTTTCAATCTCGCGGCCTTCGGCGTGCAGGCGGGTTTCCAG
>JBAWXO010000139.1:0-5625 GCA_037144035.1 Kiritimatiellales bacterium | reverse complement strand
GCCGCGTCCGTTGGGCGCGGTAATAAAAACCGGAAGTCATGCGAAATGGGTATTACAACGTCTTGCAGATGCCGGACGGCCGTCGAACAAAAACCACCCGGCCGGTTGCGGAAGGCTAAACCGGAGTGAGCTTTTTACGGTAAACGCCGGGACTGATATCGTGGAATTCCTTAAATTTCCGGCAGAAGTAGTGTTGATCCGGGAATCCACACTGCCAGGCGACTTCTTTGGCTGGCAGGTCGGACTCCCTCAACAGTTCTTCGGCCTGATACATGCGTATGCGGTTCAGTTCTTCTCCAATGGATCGTCCTTTAATATCGCGGTATTTGCGGGTCAGGCTCCGGGGGCTCATTGAAATCTGGCGGGCGATATCCTCCAACTGACATTCGTTTGCCAGATTATCTTTTAAAAACTGATCCACGATGAAAATCAGGCGGTCGTCCCGCGCCACCGGCTCCAGCCGGATTTCCGTTTTTATCTGGCGCGACGAGACCGTCGCGCGGGCAAGCGCCAGGATAATCAACGCCAGATAGTTGTGCAGGGCGATCTCCATGCCAAGGCGAGGGGTCGCGGATTCCTTGAGCATTTCATGATAGTTCAAAAAAACCTCTTTAGGAAGGGCGTGAACGATTCGGCCGGTCGCAAAAAAATCGGCCAGTAACTGATCCAATGGATCAGCAGGTTTTTCAACCTGCTCAAGGCGAAGCCATAAAATGAGCATGGGTAGAGGTGCCTGGGTCATTTCCCAGTAGTGGATCTGTTCCGGCGGGTTGACTGCAAACTCCCCGAAACAAAAAAAATGTTTTTTCCCGTTTGTGCGAACGAATCCAGCCCCGCTGTAGGGAATGTGGATTTCCAGAAAGTGATGTTTGTGGTCTTTTAGGCTGTTGTTGATGCCGTGCGGGTGAACGTGAGTGTTTTCAAGAATAATTGAACTCTGACCCATTTTTATGACCCGGCAGGTCTGTGTGACCAACCGCAGAATTTTTTGCTGCGAACTGATCGAATATTCATCAAGAAGCGTTTTAACAATCCTTCTGTATGACTTCATGATCCAGAATTTATACCAAAATGGCCGGATAATCCACCCTAATTCGCTTCTGTTTATATGGGTTTCCGTTTACTTTCATGCGAAATGGGGCGAGGGAACGGAAACGGAATTTAAATGAAGGAAACATGAAGGCTAAAATAGAAAACGAAAAAATACTGGCGGGCGATTTAGGTATTTCAACGGCACCGCCAGGAAGTCCTGCGGGCGAACCTCGTCCGGCGGAACATGATTTTGTACTTTATATTCCGTCAGATCCGGAAAAAGGTGATGAGACAAACCAGCATGTACAGGTGAAATCTCTCGGCGGCGACATTTTTTTTGCCAACTGGACGATGAGCAATCTGGAAGGGGGCGACAATCAGCATATCGTCGTTTCGAGAAGTGAGGATGGCGCCAAAACCTGGAGCAAGCCGGTCTGTGTGGATGGGCCGGATAAAGACGGTCATATTGCCTCGTGGGGTTTTTCAGTTGTAGTTCCGGCGACGGGACGCATTTACCTTTTGTACAACAAGCAGCAGGGCTTTGTTGATTTTCACCACCAATGGACCGGCCAGCTGTGGTTCCGTTATTCCGATGACAGCGGGAAAACCTGGAGCAGGCCCTATAAGCATCTGAAGATCGGTCGGAACGATTATTCACATCCGGATCCGGATGCCGATCCGAACTGGATTGTTTTTCAGCCGCCGATTGTGACGAGTAAAGGGGACGTGCTGGCGGGCTTTACCCATGTCGGCACACGGGCTCTTTCTGCCGGAGGCGACTGGGCCGATGCCTGGACCAGTGAATGCCGTTTTCTGCGGTTTGATAATATTCTGACGGAAAACGATCCGGAGAAACTGACAATCACGACCTTCCCCGAAGGCGGTCATCCGGGCTTGCGCTTTCCTCACCCGACGAACAAAAAGATGAGCTTTATGCAGGAACCGGCTATTGCGGAACTGCCGGATGGCAGACTGTTTTGTGTTATGCGGACGATGTCCGGTTTTATCGCTTACAGTATTTCTGACGATCACGGCGCGACCTGGCAGGAGCCGGACTTTCTACGTTATTCCAGCGGCGGCGAAAAAATTCCTAATCCGGTAGTTCCTTGCCCGATTTATCGCATTTCAGGCGATCGCTATCTGCTTCTTTTCTACAACAATTCCGGCGAAGCCAATCAGGGCCGCTCAGTACTGGACTGGTGCCGCAACCGGCGTCCCGCATGGTTCAGCATCGGCCGGCCGTGTAAAGGCGCTCAGCCGCTTGAATTCGGGAAGCCGGTCGTCTTTGCCGACAATGACCGCATTCCGATCAGCCGCAAACAACTGACGGAAATCGGAACTTATCCGTGTGTGTTTGAACATAAGGGCAAGATTCACTGCTTTTTTTCTGACCGGAAACATTTCGTGCTGGGAAAAATTCTGTCTGAAGAATTGCTGGCGCAGTCGCAGTAAAAAGGAGCCGGATGTGTTGCGGGTTCGAGAAGCAGCGAGTCGCGTAGCGAAGGCCGGAGCGGCCTTGCTGAGCGGGTTTTTTTTAACCGGGTGTAGCACCACGGAGAATCCGGCGATGCGTCAGGCGGACGTGCCATTTTTTGAAAAAGATTTTCTCCCCGATGCCGTTGCGGAAAAGGCTCCGTGGGCGCAGATGGCGCCGCAGTTGCTCTTTTCCAAGGATTGGCAGGGCAAGGAGAATTTTCCTGACTATAAAACGGAAGTCCGTCTTTGCTGGTCAAAGGAATTCCTCTACGTGCTTTGGATTGCTTCTTATGATGAACTGCACACCGCTGCCAATGTAAAGCCCGAGGGGCGAGGCGAAACCTGGGGTATCTGGAATGGGGATGCCGTCGAAATGTTCATTGGCGACAGCCCCGATCCTAAACGGTATTTCGAGTTCATCGTGTCGCCGCTGGATCAGTGGATTGACGTCCGGCATAATAAAAATCTGGCGCCGGAGTTGAGCTATGACGCGTCATGGGAATCGGGCTGGAAGCGCGCCGTACGCATTGATTCAAAAGAAAAGCGCTGGATAGCGGAGTGGCGTATTCCGCTCGGGGCAATTACGACGCAGGCGATCGGGGCGGATAAAAAATTCCGCGGGAATTTTTATCGCATGGCCGGCCGGGATGAAAAGACGCTTCTCTATATGGCCTGGAGTCCGACGATGAGCAGAGACAAGCCCTCCTTCCATGTTCCGGAGCGGTTTGGAACCATTAGTTTGCGAGGGAATAACGCCGGGGAAGCGGGAAGCGGCAAATGAGGTGTTTAAATAGACCTGACTTTTTGTGGAGGACTGAAGTGAAGACAGCGACCGCCTGCATTGCCGCTATTATTTTTTACGGTGCAACCCTTTCAGCAGCTCAAATGGCGGATTCTGCCATCCCGGCCAGCCGCACAAGGGATTTAGTTTATGATCATCGTGACGGCATCGCTTTGGTTATGGATGTCATCAGGCCTGAAAAGCAGAATGGAATTGCCGTTATCTATAACATCAGCGGCGGCTGGTACTGTAAGAGAATTTCTGATCACAATGAGGCCACCTTTAAGTATTTTACAGATAGGGGGCAAACCGTATTTATCATGAGTCACGGCTCGCGCGACCTGTATAAGCTGCCCGACATTATCAAGCAGACGAAACGTGCCGTGCAGTTTGTCCGGTATAATGCCGGCAGGTTCGGTATTAATCCGGACATGATTACAATGACCGGAAAAAGCGCGGGAGGACATCTTTCGCTGATGATCGCCAATACGGGTGAGGACGCCATCAGTGAAAGCGAGTACCGTATAAAAAACAAGTTAAGTGAAAAGGACAAAGTAGACCCCGTTGACCTTGTCTCAACAAAAATATCCGCCGTCGGGTGTTTCTGTCCTCCTACCGACCTGGAACAATTCGGCGTGAATGGCATCGGCATGCCTTATGTCAATTTTTTGAATTCATCTGCTGCCGGCACAAATGCGGAGGCCTTGACTGAAAACAGAAAGGCGTTGTCACCGCTTAATCATATTACTTCCAATACTCCGCCGACGTTGATTTATCATGGTACCGCCGACAAGAGCGTTCCGTTTTTCCAGTCAGAAATTTATATCAAAAAGCTGAAAGACAATAATGTTCTCTGCGAGTTGGTTCCAAGAATCGGAGAAGGGCATAACAACTGGAAGAACGGCAATGCGGATTTCGGCGGACTCGCAGAATGGTATGAGAAGCAGATGCTGAAACAATAATGGAAGGGAAAGCAGATGAAGTGTTCAGAAAAATCAATTTATATATTGGCCTGTCTTATGGCCTTATTACCCTGTCTGGGGATAGCGGCCAATTCACCGAAACCAGTGCTTCAGATGGATTTTGAGGATGCAACGATGAGTCCTGCCGGCGTCGGACAGTCGCTTTGCTTCGATCTGCTGTCTTCGCCGGGGAAAGGTCCGCTGGTGCAGAACGATCCTGAGTTGCTGAAAAAAATGGCCGGGATCAAATCGCTGACAATCACCTGCTGGGTCAAGCGTCCGGCAAATTTTGATGATGTGAGCAACGACGCAGAATGTCTGCTGTCCTGCCCCGGAGTTTTTGATGTCCGGTTTGATAAATGGGGCCGACTCTCTCTCATCATGACGGGGGCTGATAAGAGCCGCAAACAGATTCGAAATGACTGGGTTTCAATCGGACATATCAGTCCGGATAATCGCTGGGTGTTTCTTGCCTTTACCTATGACGGTACAAAACAAGGTCCGAATGCCGCGTTCTATTACGGCTACGAGCCTTATCAGATTAAGCGCGAATCGTTCAAGACGGCGGATGCCGGTAAGGGCCAGACACAGCCCGATGCCGTATGGACAGAGGCGGAAAAAGTTGATGCAGCAGCAGGAATGCTCAGCCTCAGTCAGCCAGCCTCTTTGGTGATTGGTGCCGGGAAACCCGACGGGAAGCAGAAAGTGCAGGGCGCCCTGGATGCTGTCAAAATATTTGCCAGCAGTGCAGACGGCTCGGCGGCTCTGGATCAGGTTGAAATTGAAAACATCCGCCGTGGGGATTTGGGCGCGGAATATGTCCGGAAACAGGAGAGCCAGATTCTTGAAGCCAAGCGGGGAAAAGAGATGGATCTAATGCGTCTGGAGGACAAGTACTGGTCCGCAGGACTCAATCTGCATCGGGTGGATCCGCTGAACCGTATTTTT
Organism: Kiritimatiellales bacterium; assembly: GCA_037144035.1. Taxonomy (GTDB): domain Bacteria; phylum Verrucomicrobiota; class Kiritimatiellia; order Kiritimatiellales; family Tichowtungiaceae; genus Tichowtungia. The sequence continues at coordinate 426 of JBAWXO010000139.1, read as the reverse complement.
TCCAATAAATGTCCGCCGCCGGTAGGCGAGGATTTCGTACCCTGTGTCCCGAAAGGCGGCGCCTTGCCTGTTATGTTTGCGGCGATGTACCGGGGTACAGATATTCTGCCTGCGCAGATTGTGGTCTCGGCCATCAAGTCGGAAAGCGGTGTACAGGTTCAGCTGCCTTTCACCAGCTATGAAATTGTGCAGGTCCCTGTCGAGGCCAACAATAACGGCGGCGTCATGACCACACTGGATACCCGTCCGCCGGAGTTCTGGAAGGAATATCTGATTGGCGAGGCGCCTTTCAAAATCGCGGAAGCGCTTCGTGAAACCAAGACACTTAATTTGCGCATCAATGACCGGCACGACACCTTGTATAACGGCATTCTGCTGGATTTCGACATTCCTCAGAACACAAAGCCGGGACTTTATCGCGGCAGT
>JBAWXO010000138.1:0-5625 GCA_037144035.1 Kiritimatiellales bacterium | reverse complement strand
CCTGATTTTTTTAAAGGAAACGAAAAACTGCTCTATAAAAAAGCAGCCCCGGAAACCCGGGGCTGCATCAGAACTAATCAGCCGAAGCCGTTATTTCTTTTTCGCGACTTTTTTCTTCGCGACTTTTTTCACGGCCTTTTTAGCGACTTTTTTCGCTACTTTTTTCACGGCCTTTTTTGCTACTTTTTTCTTAGCTGCCATTTTCGTCTCCTTGTTGACTGAGTTAACCCTTCTCTCAGCTGACTTCTGCGACTCTCTGTAACTTTTTTATCCGTCGCTTCACGTCAGCTTGTCGCTGTACAAGCGAAGGTATAACGATTAAAATTTTTTCTTGCAACTGGAGATTGTGGAAATCGTAAAAAATTTTTACCACCGGTTGTGGTGCTCTTGCGCGATAATTTCCGCAAGTTCGTCCACCGCTCTTTCTAAAATATCGTTGATGACGGTGTGCTGATAGTCCGGCTGATGTTTCATTTCGTCTGCGGCGTTGAGCATTCTTTTCTCGATTACTTCGGCGCTGTCGGTCGAACGGCCGCATAGCCGGCGGCGTAATTCCTCCATGGAGGGCGGCGCGACAAAAATATCAACGAGGCTCTGTTTGATTGCGTCATCATCGGCCAGCGCGGCGCAGGCCTGGCGGATCTGCCTTGCGCCCTGCACATCAATATCCATAATGATGTCGCGGCCCTGAGCCAATGCGGCATACACCGTCTGCTTCAGCGTGCCGTAGCGGTTGCCGTGCACCCGCGCGTGCTCCAGAAACTCGCCGTTGGAGATGCGTTTGCAGAATTCCTCTTCCGAAAGAAAGTGGTAGTGCACGCGGTCCTGCTCGTTGCCGCGCGGCGCACGGGTTGTGCAGGAAATGGAATAGACCATCTGCGGAAATTTTTCGAGCAGCCGATTGCACAGCGAGGATTTGCCGGCGCCGGATGGCGCAGAGACAACCAGTAGCAGCGGTTTTTGCTTACTCGACATTCTGGATCTGCTCCCGGATGCGTTCGAGCTCGGTTTTGAATGCCACCACCTGCTGCGTGATTTTCAGATCGTTCGCTTTGGAACCGATCGTGTTGATTTCGCGGAAAAGTTCCTGCGACAGAAAATCGAGCGGCCTTCCGGCAGGATCGCCGCCGCGCAGTATTTTTTTAAACTGCTGAATGTGACTCGCCAGTCGCGTGACTTCTTCCGAAATATCGCTGCGCTCGGCGAACAGAGCGATCTCCTTGATGATCCGCTCATCTGTCGCGACGTTTTTCAGTCCGGCATTTTCCAACCCTTGGAATAATTTCTTCCGGACATTGGCCGCGATCTGTGGCGCGCGCGTTTTAATTTTCTCCAGCATGGCTTCTAACAGTCCAAGCCGCTTCAGAAAATCCGTTTCGAGCGCTTTACCTTCACGCAAACGCATTGCATCGAGTTTTTTCAGCGCGGCGCGCAGTGCTTTTTCCAACGTTTGGAAAAAAGCCTCCGGATTTTGCTCTGTCGTCTGCATTTTCAGCAGGCCGGGCAGCTGCAACAGCAGTGCAGCGCTCAAATCGTCCTTCAGATTCAGTTTTTTTGCGGCGCGGCGCAGTTTATTGATGGTTTCTTCGGCGCACGGAAGGTTGATCTGCATTGTCGCGGCACCGTTCGCGGCTTCGAGCTGCACGTTTCCGCTGATCCGCCCGCGCGAAATCTGTTCCTGAATGATTTTCTGCACGCGCGACTCGAAGGCCGCGAGCTGCGGAGGGAGGCGCACAACGGTGTCGAGCTGTTTACGGTTTACTGAACTCAGCTCGACCGACACCTGCACGTGTTCTGTGCGGGCCGATGCCGCGCCGAACCCTGTCATGCTTTTAATCACGGTTTTTCGCCTTCCATTCCGCGATCTGCTGAACGTCTTTGTCGCCACGACCGGAGACATTGATGATGAGCAGGTCGTCTTTTGAAAACTGTTTGGCGTTTTTGACAACCCACGCGATGGCGTGTGCGCTTTCGAGCGCGGGCAGAATCCCTTCCCACTGCGCGAGCTGGTCGAACCCGGCCACGGCGTCGGCATCTTCGATATAGGTGTACTCGGCGCGGCCGGTGTCATGCAGTAAAGCGTGTTCGGGGCCGACGGAGGCGTAATCCAGACCGGCGCTGACGGAGTGCGTCAGCAGAATTTGTCCGTCGTCGTCCTGCAGAACATAACTCTTCGTGCCCTGCAGCACGCCGACTTTGCCACCGGCGAAGCGCGCGGCGTGTTTGCCGGGCTCGATGCCGAGGCCGCCGGCCTCGACGCCGATCAGCCGGACGCCTTTGTCCTTTATGAAGGAACTGAAAATGCCAATGGCGTTACTTCCGCCGCCGACGCAGGCGATGATGGCCGTCGGCAGACGTCCTTCGGCTTTGAGAATCTGTTTGCGCGCCTCTTTGCCGATGACGCTCTGGAAATCGCGCACGATCATCGGGTACGGGTGCGGTCCGAAGGCGGTTCCGAGAACGTAGTGCGTGCCGCGCAGGTTGCTGACCCAGTCGCGCATCGCCTCGTTGATCGCTTCTTTAAGCGTCTGCTGACCGGCGGTGACGGCGACGACTTTCGCGCCGAGACTTTCCATGCGGAAAACATTCAGCGCCTGGCGCTCCATATCGACCTTGCCCATATAAACGACACACTCCATGCCGAAAAGCGCGGCGGCGGTGGCGGTGGCGACGCCGTGCTGGCCCGCGCCGGTCTCGGCGATTAGCCGCGTCTTGCCCAGCCGCTTTGCCAGAAGCGCCTGGCCGATCACGTTGTTAATTTTGTGCGCACCGGTATGGTTGAGGTCTTCGCGCTTGAGATAAATCTTCGGGCCGCCGAGCTGCGCGGTCATCCGTTCGGCGAACCAGAGTGGCGACGGACGTCCGACGTATTCGCACAGGTAGTAATCGAGGTCTTTTTTGAAGGCGGGATCTTTTTTCGCCGCTTTGTAAACGCGCTCCAGCTCGCGGAGTGGCTCCATCAGCGTCTCCGGCACAAAGACACCGCCATACGGCCCGAAGTGTCCCTGTTTATCCGGTAAAGTCATCGTCTGGCTCTTTCGATAAACTGCTTCACCTTGCGGACGTCTTTGACGCCCGGCTCTTTTTCGACGCCGGAACTGACATCCACGCCCCACGGTTTTACCGAGACGATGGCCTCGCACACGTTTTCGGGGGTGAGTCCGCCCGCTAGCAAAAGAGGTTTGCCGACGGCGGTTTTCATGGCTGCCGCGCGCTCCCAGTTGCTGACCTTGCCGGTGCCGCCAATGGCATCCGGATCGAATGAGTCGGCCAGCAGAACCGAGGGTTGAGGATCCACAGCGCGCAGAATGTTACGGTTGATGTCCTCGCCCATGCGTGGCGCAAGCCAGACTTCCAAACCGTGGAAAATCGGGCGGTCGATTTTCCAATCATTGGAACTCAAGTGGATCTGAACCACATCGAGGCGGCAGGCGACAGCGACGGATTCGACCTCAGCGGCGGACGGCTCGACGAAAACGCCGACCTTTTTGATCTGTTCAGGAATGCTCTTGAGCCAGCCGGCGACCTGCTCGGGCCGGACATAGCGCGGAGAGCGCGGCCAGAAAATAAAGCCAATCGCATCGGGCCCTAAAGCGCAAATCTGCTCCAGATCGTTTTTGGAGCAGATTCCGCAGATTTTAATAAACACACTCATAGGACTTCCGTGGAATATTGGAGTGTTGGAATACTGGACTATTGAATCTTTGGCATTGGAAAAATTTCCCGCACCAATCCATCATTCCCTTCTTCCATCATTCCATGCCCCGGCGGGGCATTATGCCACGCTTTCTTCCGCGAGTTCTTCGGCGATTTCCTCGGCGGCTTCGATCGCCATGTTGCGGCGGATGTGTCCGTCGCTGAAAAAGAGCGGATTCTGGCCGTCGGCCCAGGCAATGCGGATATCGGTAATACCGATGAAGCCGAAGGCGGCGCTCACCTGACGGGTCAGGGCGTCGCGCTCGTCGTTTTCCTTATAAATGCCGCCGGAAGCGACCAGTAGCACGACGGTGGTGATATTGTGCAGCGGTTTCGGCCCCGCATCGGTCAGTTCGAACATCGTGCCGGGGGCCAGCACTTGATCCATCCAGGCTTTCATGATGCCGGGGGCAGAAAAATTCCACATCGGCATGGTCAGCACGAGCACGTCGGCTTTTTTGAGTTCTTCGACCTGCTTCTGGGCGTAGTTCGAGGCGGCTTCTTCGGCCTTGGTCGCCTCGTACGCCGGATCAAAGACGGGCATCCACATGCGGCGAAAAAGATCGTTGGAGTAGTAGGGCGGCTTGTCCTGATAAAGATCGACGTTGTTGAGCTCCACGTCAGGGTTAAGTTCCAGCAGTTTACCGAAAAAACGGGCGGCGAGCTGCTTGGAGACAGACTGCTCGACCGGCTTCGGATTGGCACACACATGCAAAATATTCATTTGATTATACTCCCCTAGGTTTCGTTCTGTTCCGGAAATCAACGGGTGAGACTGTAACAGCGGCGCGGGGCGCGGCACAAGCGTTTCTTTGAGGCCGCGAACGATTCCCGCCCGCATTGCAGACCGCAGGCCAGAGTCTTCAGGCTTTAGGCCGACGGTGACTGGAGGCTTTCAGCCAGACGGCGTATTCTTTCTGATCGATTTCGCCGGAGGCCAGCGCCAGCGTCTGCATAACCGCGTCTGCCTCAGGTGCATTCAAGTCGTATCCGTTGACGCCGATAAACGTGTAGGCCGCCATGAACCCCCCGCGTTTGTTGCCGTCGAGAAAGGGATGATTTTTCACAATGCCCAGCGCATATTCCGCCGCCAGCTCAAACAGTGTCGGAGTCCCGTAATGGAAACCCTGCTGGGGCCGATTCAGCGCGGAGTCCAGCAGGCCCTCGTCCCGCAAACCGGCCAGTCCGCCGAAGCGAGCCAAAAGTTCTTCCTGTATGGCAAGAATAACCTCTACAGGAACCCAAATCGGCTCTTTCATTTCGCCAGTTCCCGCAGAGCATTGCGATACTTCCGCATGCCGCGTTCAGCAATTTTCATCATCTCGCCGAAGTGCTCATTATCGGGCGTCACCTGTACCGCGCCCTTCGGCGCTTCGGTGATGTAAAGCGTCGCGCCCTCTTCGACCTTCATTGCCTGCAGAGCTTCTTTGGGAAGCACGATGCCCAGCGAATTGCCGATTTTTCTAACTTTTGTTTTATAGGCCATGTGGGAACAATAGTTATAACGGCTGGTTTTGGCAAGGCATAATTCGCGGCTGCTTCGCTTCCTCCCGCCGGCACCGCTGTAGCACTGCGGGCAGGTTTGTTCAACGCGCCCGCGCTTGCCTTTCCGCGCCTATCGTTCCACTATTCCTTTTATTCCGAATCTTCAGAGAGGTCTGTTATGAAAAAGTTGCTGCTCTCCGCCGCTCTGCTCTCCGCGCTCGCCGCCGTTGCAGAGAAGGCGCAACCGGAACGAACCGGACCCTTTCGTCCTGCCTATGACTCGCCGACGAGTGAAACGTTCCGGCGGTATGAAGCCGTCGAAAACACCAAGGGGGCCGGCTTCTATTGGATCGACTCCACCCGCGGAGACGTATGGAGAATAGATTCGGAAACAGTGAAATACCATTAGGCTGACAAAAGCCCCCTTACCCCTTGAAAAACAAG
>JBAWXO010000137.1:0-5655 GCA_037144035.1 Kiritimatiellales bacterium | reverse complement strand
GATGCCTTACAATACAACAATTTCTGCTGCCGATTTTACTGGAAAATACAAGGTTGTGTGGAATAAAACCACCAATTTACTGTATTTTTTGGTCGAAATAACCGACGATAAATTTGTAAACGGCTATGTCTATACTAAGTCTGATGGCTCGTATTACGCTTTCGATGTTGTGGAAGTTTTTATAGATGAAAACCGCCCCGGAGGAGACCATGCCATGACAAATACAGCTTTTGCCTATCACATTACAGGTGGGAATAGTACAACCGATTTTGATGCCATTGATATTTACGACCCAACGAACAGTTATAATTGGGGAGCAGGAATTTATGTCAACAACAAAAGTCATTTACCCGAATTTAAACGAACAAACGTGGGCACAAATTATACATGGGAATTTTCGCTCAAAGTATTGACAAGTGCCTACAAACCAACTGATAACAGCGATTTATTCAAAGCCACATTAGTAGATGGTAAAAAAATGGGGCTTACTCTTGCCTATTGCGACAACGATAATTCGGCAGTAAACCCGAAACGCGATAATTTCATTGCTTCGAAGTACCAAACGCAGGCAAATAGCGATATATCGTGGCAAAATTCCACCACTTTTGCGCATTTAACACTAAAAGAAACTGCTGCAAATGACTTAAATTCAGCAAGTTATTCGTCTGCCATTTTCTCGCTTAGTTCAGCTAAAATACTTTCGTTTAGCACCAATCAAAGTTGGTGCAAACCAACACTTACCATTTGCGATATTTACGGTAGGATTGTATTAAAATCACAAGTAGCAGATAATCAAAATTTTGATTTAAAGTCTTTTAAAAGCGGTTGTTATATTTTGATATTAAATGATAATGTAAAAAAAATAACTCGCAAAATTCTTTTATAAATTTCGATAAATAATGACTCAAATCAAAACAATTATCCTGCTGTTTATGCTATTTATGGCCAATAATATTAGCTCGGAAGTAATTCAAGGAACTGTAAGTCAGTGGAATGGTCATAAACGCTACGATTTTGAATTTCAGCGGCGACAAGCAATTATAGTAGAGCCCAATGCGCCTGCAGCAGGCAAACCCTGGATTGTGCGCCCTGCTTTTTTTGATGCTTTTGCTTATGCTGACTCTGCTTTGGTTGAAAAAGGATTTTATGTATGTTACTTTGATGTAACGCATTTTTACGGCAGCCTGCCGGCTCAAAATTTATTCAGTAATTTCTACGATTTTGTGGTAAACAACTACGGATTTTCGCCCAAAGTAACGCTGGAAGGTTTTAGTAGAGGTGGATTTTTTGCGCTTAATTGGGCAGCTAATAATCCCGAAAAAGTAGCATGTGTTTATGTGGACGCACCTGTTTGCAATATTAATAGTTGGCCACGCAACAAAGACAACGAACGCTGGGCCGAATTTTTAAAAATTTACAATATCACTGAAAATCAAGTAGATTCAATTAAATGCAGTCCGATTGATTTTGCCACCGAATTAGTTAAATCGCAAATTCCCATCTTAAGTGTGTGCGGCGATGCTGATGTTACCGTTCCATTTTCAGAAAATACGCTTTTGCTGAGCGAACGCATTAAAGAAGCCGGAGGCTCGATGGAAATAATCGTCAAAAAAGGTATCGACCATCATCCCCACAGTTTGACCGACCCGACTCCTATTGTCGATTTTATTCTCAAAAATCAAAAATGAAATAATATTTTAAAACACCTATAAATCATGTTACAAGCTTTTTATTTCTTTTTCAATGCCTCACTTGGCATTATCTATTCGTTTTTACCCGTTTATCTCAAATCGCTCGGTTACGATGGCGGAGCAGTTGCCAACATTATGGCTATCGACCCGATTATTGGTATCCTCGGTGTGAGTATTTTTTGGGGTTGGGTTGCCGACCGCACACAACGTCCCGCCACCTTACTTAAGTTTCTGGCTTTGGGAACGGCTATTTCGTTTATCCCAATTTTAAGTGGTCAGTATTGGCTCATTTTTGTGGGTTACATTATTTTCGGACTTTCATGTAATCCTATTGGCGGACTTTCCGATGCGTTAGCTTTGAAAAAAGCAAAAGAAAAAGGCATCGATTTTGGGAAAATTCGTGTGTGGGCTTCTGCCGGTTGGTTGAGTGCTACTATCATAATCGGATTCGTACTGGCACTCAAAGTAATGGAAGTTAATATTAATTCGTTCAACGATATTTTGATAGTGCTGAATAGCGTTTTCGAAGGCAAAAACATAAACTGGGGCGACTCGGTGGTGATTTATATCATTATTGGAGGATTTGCGCTCACATTCTTTACCGCACTTGGCTTCAAAGAACAAAAATACGAGAAAAAGGATAGCAATAAACTCACGCTTGCCGACTTTAAACTCATTATTAAAAACAAGTATTTTCTAGTATTTCTTATTGCGGTAGTGTTTCATATTATCGGTTTACGTACTTTTTATTTCCTGTTCGGAATGCATGTCCAAGCGCTCAACATGAGTCCAACTGTGTTGAGTATTGCTTTTGCTGTAGGAACACTTGCCGAGATGGGCGCATTTTATTTCTTTGGTAAAATGAAAAAAGTGCTTTCGCTCGAAGTGCTGATTGCCTTGGCTGCTGGTAAGTTCGCCCGAAAAGAGGCCGTTTATGATCGTCCCGTCCTGGCGGCGGAGATGCAGCTCGAAGTCGGAGATGCGTCGCTGGGCACGTAGCCGTTCCGCCACGGCGGCCTGCTGTTCCGGATGCGGGAACAGGCCCAGCGTGGCGGCGGTTTTGCCGAGGATGTCGCGTTTGCTGTAGCCGAGTGTTTTCAGAAAGGTGTCATTGGCATCGGCGAAGGTCCGTTCCGGCAGGGTGGACAGCGCCATCAGGGCGGGGTTGTGGCGGAACAGCCGCTCAAACCGCTGCTGCGCTTCCTGTTCGGCGCTCAGATCCTTGATCACGCCGAAAATACAGTTGGCCCCGTTCCAGCGGCCGAACCACACCCGGGTTTCCACCGGAATGCGGGTCCCGCTTTTGGTGACGATGGGTAGGGGACAGGAATCCTGCTTGCCCCGGAGCATGGCGGTGAAGGTCTCCTCGGCTTCCGGGCGCACGTCCGCCGGATGAATATCCAAAACGTGCATCTGACCAAGTTCTGCGGCACTGTAGCCCAATTTCCGCTTCATCGTTGCGTTGCTGAAAATGATCAGGCCGGCGGGCGAGGCCACGAGAATCATGTAGTCAATTGTTTCAAAGAAAGTGCGGAAGTTGGTCTCGCTTTCCCGCAAGGTTGCCGCCACCAGCTTTTGGGCGGTGATGTCCCAGTTGGTGCCAATCATGTGCATGGGCTGGCCGGTGGCGTCACGCTGCACGGTGGCGAGGGCGCGGATATTGTGCGTCGTACCGTCCGGCCACACCACGCGGAACTCGGTGTCGAAATCCTTCTCCCCCGTTAGTGCCAGCTGGATTTCCGCATCTCCCCGCTGGCGGTCTTCGGGGTGGATTCCCGTCTGCCAGGCTTCATAAGCGCCACTAAACTGGTCGGGCGGGATCCCATAGAGGCGGAACATCTGGTCGTCCCAGGTCAAGTGGTTGTTGACGATGTCGTAGTCCCAGATGCCCACGCCGCCGGCACGCACGGCCAATGACAGGCGGTCTGTGGCCCGCTGCAACGCCTCCTCCGCTTTTTTGCGGCCGGAAATGTCAATAAAGGTCCCCAAGATTTTTTCCTGGCCGTCGATGCGGATCCGCCGTGCCGATTTCAGTACCGGTAGCAGGCTGCCGTCCACCCGCACCAGGACGCGCTCGGAGTTGTTGACCTCCTGCCCCAGATCGGTGATCGGACAGCGGCCGACTTCCGCCGGGCAGATGAAACGGTGGCAAATATTGCCGATAATCTGCTTTTCCGCGACCCCGAAAAGCTCCGCGCCTTTCCGGTTCACCCGCTCAATGGTATGCGTGGCGGCGTCAATGATGACCACGCCGGCGTCGATGCTGTCCAGCAGGAGGCGCTGCAAGCTTTCGCTCTCCTGCAACCGCAGTTCGTTTTTTTTGCGGTCAGTGATGTCCCGGGAAACTCCCACCAGGGAGGCAAACGGGACTGGGCCGCCAGTGACCACATGCTGGTTTTCCGGGCCGACCACAAGCGTGATGTTGACGGCGTGCCAGTGCCAGCTGTGGTCGGCGTGGCGGACGCGGAATTCCAGGCTGGCCAGCGTCTCGTCAAATTGAATCATCCGTTGGAGATGATCTTGGCAGAAGGGGAAGTCGTCGGGATGCACCAGGGATTCCAGCGAAGTTCCCGTAATGGCTGCCGGAACGTAACCCGTCACCCGCTGCCACGACGGCGACACATAGGTAAATACTCCCAGCTCATTCAAATTCCAGATCAAGTCGGAGGAATGGTCAACCAGCAGGCGGTATTTCGCCTCGCTGTCCCGCAACTGTTCCCGCTGGCCATACTCCTCGGTCACGTCACGGACAACCAGCACGGCACCGCAGACAGTACCCCGCGCGTCGAGGAGGGGGGCGCAACTGTCGGCGATCTGGTATTCCTGGCCGTTCCGGGAGATGAGCACGGTATGATTGGCCAGGTTGACGCCGATGCCGTCGCACAGCACTTGGCCAACCGGGTTTTCTACGGTGGCGCGGGTCTTGGCATGGACGATACAAAAAATCTCCTCGATGGAACGTCCCGCCGCCTCGGCGGTGGTCCAGCCGGTCAGGCGTTCGGCGACGGCATTGAGGTTGGTGACCAGCCCGCCCGCATCCGTGGCGATCACTCCGTCGCCGATGGAGCGCAGGGTTGCCGCCAGCCACTGCTCGCTTTCGCGCAGGGCAACAGTCCGGTCGTGAACCGCCTGCTGCAATTCTTCCCGCCCATGGAGCATGGTATGGATCACTTTGGTCAAAGCGGCGGTCAGCATCAGCCCCGCCAGCAGCACCAGCCATTCCGCCGTCAGCGGATGCGCCCGCTGGAATCCCCGGCCGACGTGGGCCGTGATGGCAACGGTCTGGTCAAAGAAAAAGAGGGGGCGCGTCAGGGATAAGTTCTGACTTGGGGGCCGATCGCTGTCACAGGTGTTGGCGAGTTCCTCGGGTACCGTGCCTTGGCGGAGGGGAGTGACTTGCAGGTGGGGTGCCTCCTCCGGCGGGACGCGCCCCAGTAGGGAGCCGATCCGCAATACGGCCACGGCAAAACCGCGCAGGCGCTTCGGCTCCTCCAGGTTGAACACCGGCCGGCAGACCAGCAAGCCTTTCTGGGGTGTTTTTTCCTGTACCAGGGTGACGGGGGCGGTGGTGGTGGTCAGGCCGGTGTTCGCCGCCGCTGCGAGAGCGGTGTGGCGCAGGAGCTCGGAGCCGAGATCGTACCCCAGCGCCAGTTCATTGCCAGCCAGGGGCGCGACCCGCAAAACGGGATAATAGAGTTCCCGGCCAGCCACCGGAGCGGACTCCCCTTGCTCGGTTTTCTGCCAGATGGCAAAACTCTCCAGCCCCGCCGCCCGCGCCTCCGCCTCGACGCGGGGCTTGTCCAGGGCGGGCACAACCGGAACCCATTCCCAAGCTTGAACGGCCGGATTCTTGACTAAGTAGGCCGTAAACCGGCGGAAATCGTCGGGAGAGATCTGTTCCCGGCTTTCGCAGAACCGCGCCAAGCTCTCCAGTTCAGTGTTGCCAACATGGTGGAATGTTTCG
>JBAWXO010000136.1:0-5766 GCA_037144035.1 Kiritimatiellales bacterium | reverse complement strand
CCGCAGTCGCAGATTTCCCTGCGTGTCTGGAGTTTTAATCCGGAGACCATCATCGACGCGGCATTTTTCCGTACGAAACTGCAGAATGCGATCAATGCCCGATGCCATCTAACAGGTAGGGCGCTTTCGCCGAAAGCGCCGCTTATCGAAGAACGGACGGCTCGGCGAGCCGTCCCTACCACAAACGCCGTTCGGCTGGTTGCGGCGGAGTCCGATGGCCTGCCGGGACTTATCATTGACCGTTATGCCGACTGGCTGGTCTGCCAGTTTCTATCCGCCGGTTCCGAACATTGGAAAGACACCATCGTCGAACTGTTGCAGGAAATTTTCCCCGGACTCTCCATCTACGAGCGCTCCGATGTTTCGGTGCGCGAAAAAGAAGGTTTACCGTCCCGTTGCGGCGTGCTGGCCGGCACGGAACCGCCAGAACATGTCGAGATCAACGAAAACGGCATGCGCCTGCTGGTGGATATCAAAGGCGGACACAAGACCGGTTATTACCTTGATCAGCGCGACAGCCGCGCCGCCGTGCGTGACTGGGCGGCCGGACGCGATGTGCTGAACTGTTTTTCTTACACCGGCGGCTTTGGAGTCGCCGCACTGCTTGGCGGTGCAAAGCATGTTTTGCAGATGGACAGTTCGGAGCCTGCGCTCGACATCGCAAAGAAGAATGCAGAGCTCAACGGCCTTGATCCGGCGGCCTCTGAATATATGTGCGGCGACGTCTTTAAGGAACTGCGCCGCTTCCGCGACTCGCGCCGCGACTTTGATCTGATTATTCTCGATCCGCCGAAGTTTATCGAATCGCGCAGTCAGCTCGACGGCGGAGCGCGCGGCTATAAAGACATTAACCTGCTGGCCTTCAAGCTGTTGCGTCCCGGCGGACTGCTTTTCACCTTTTCCTGTTCCGGTTTGATGGAGATGCCTTTGTTTCATAAAATCGTTTCCGATGCGGCGTTGGATGCTGGACGGAGCGCGCAGATTCTGGCCGTTCTAAACCAGTCGCCGGATCATCCCGTCGCGCTGAATTTTCCGGAAGGTGCCTATCTCAAAGGGTTGCTCTGCCGCGCGGAATAAAAGCGTTCAATGCCGCGAATTATTTTTCGTTCCGTCCGGCCGAGGACGAATAAATCTTTCGGATGAGAGGAATAAATTCGCCAGCCTGCGTGAACAGCGGTTCGCCGAGCCGCCATAAAATCTGTGTCGTTGAAATCGGTTCAGAGTCTCGGACCTCTTTGAACTGCGGGAGCATGAGTCTTGCAACGGCAATGCGCGCCAGAATCGAAACCGCGAAAACAATCAGCAGCGAAGAGCGCAATGTAATATCAATCCTGCCAAGGTGAAGGGTTTCCGGAGCATGTGCCGCGAGCGGAGCGCCGATGAGCACGGCGCCGCCGACGGAGAAGAGTCCGATGAGCAGGTTGTAGTAGCTGAAGACACGGGCACGCTTGGCTTGTGTGACAGCATCATAAATGAAGTTCCCGGCCGCCAGATTGAATCCGGACCAGCAGGCGCCGGAGACAACCTGCCCCAGCAGCAGCACATAGTAATTTGTTGAGACGATCCAAAAGAGCGGTAGCACCGTCATCAGCCAGCAGTTGGCGGCTAGAATTGCGCGGTTTCCGTGCCGGTCTCCCAGTGCGCCCCACCAGCGGACAAACAGGGTTTGCGCCAGCAGAAAGACCGCCATATTGATGGTGAACTGCAGATAGGACCAATGGAGATCCCTGAGCATATAGACGGGGAAAAACGGCCCGGCAATCTGGGCGGCTCCGTTCATCAGCGCAACGGTAAAGGCGAATTTCGCGAAGTTGGAGCGGGGGGTGGCACGCACAAATTCCAGAAAGGAGAACCGTGCCTCATCGGCCGTTTTTTGGAGCGGCGCATCGTAATGACGGCGCATGAAAAACAGGCTGATCAGTCGGGCCAGAAAGGCCATGCTGAACAGAAATCCGAATCCAACGGCCGGATGGCCGACGGTTTTCCAGCGGCTGATTATCCATCCGGCCAGCATCATAGAGGCCAGCATGATATACAGAATGGTTCGTGTCCGGCGGCCAAAATAGTTTCCGCGCTCCTCCTGATCCACCACATCGCCCATTAGACTCATCCATGAAGGAACGGACATGCCCAGCGAGAAAAAGCAGACCGTAACGGCGATCAGCAAAGCCGCCATGCCGCCGAATGGCAACAACAACGGCAGAATGAATAGCGGCAGATAGGCGATGGCCTGAACCATTGCACCGGCCAACATGATCGGCAGGCGCCGTCCGATCCGGTCAAGGTACGCCGCTCCCGCAAGCTGAGCCAGTGCCGCAATCAGCACAGGACCGCTTCCGATTAGCGCCATCACCATACTGCCTGCGTTTAAAAAGAGGGCAAACGGAGCAATATAGCTCTCGCCGAATCCCCACATAACAGCCCACAGCGACCCTTCCCAGATGGAAAGTCGCTGGGTCCAGCGTCTCAGTTCCGAGGAATCGCATCCGGCGGCCGGCGTTGTCAGGCTGCGAACAGCCTTGCGGAATTTTCTCATAGACTCCGTTTAATCGAGGCCGCAACGAATTCGCGGAAGAGCGGATGAGGCAAGACCGGTTGGCTCTTGAGTTCCGGATGCGCCTGAGTGGCAACGTACCACGGATGATCCGCCAGCTCAATCATTTCAATTACGCCGATATCGGGGTTGGTGCCAGAAATAATCAGCCCGCTTTCTTCAAGCTGTTTGCGGTAGTTGTTGTTCACTTCGTAGCGGTGGCGATGGCGTTCGGAGATTCTCTTCTCGCCGTAAGCCTCAAACGCTTTAGTGCCTTTTTCGAGCACACAGGGGCAGGCGCCGAGGCGCATGGTGCCGCCTTTTTCAGTGACGGTGCGCTGTTCTTCCAATAGGCAGACGACCGGATGCCCGGTTTTGACACCGCGCTCTTCGTCGAATTCGGTCGAATCCGCACCGGCGAGGCCGCAGACGTTGCGGGCGAATTCAATCACCGCACACTGCAGGCCAAGGCAGATGCCGAGGAATGGAATGTTATTTTCGCGGGCGTATTGCGCCGTGCGGATTTTGCCTTCCATGCCGCGCACACCAAAGCCGCCGGGGATGAGGATGCCTGCGACTGTTTTTAGGATGTCGGGATTCTTTTCAATTTCTTCCGCGTGGAATTTGACGATTTCCACTTCGTATTCCGCCGCATATCCGCCGTGGTAGAGCGCTTCGTAGATAGATTTGTAGGCATCCTGCAATTCAGAGTATTTTCCGACAACGCCGATGCGGACTTTCCCTCGCGGATTTTTGATAACGGAGATAAGTTTCTGCCAGTCCTTCAGCGACTTGGTGGGTTTGGCGATGCGGAAATGGTTGAGGATCAGCTCGTCCACTCCCTGTTCGGCCAGCACAAGCGGAATTTCGTAGATGGAGGTTTCAACATCTTTTTCAACGATGACACTCTCTCTGGGCACGTTGCAGAACATGGACAATTTATCGAGGTGTTCATCCGTCAGATCCACCTCGGTGCGGCAGACGAGAATGTGCGGCAGGATACCGATTTCGCGCAGTTTGGCGACGCTCTGCTGGGTGGGCTTTGTTTTCACTTCTTTGGCCGCTTTGATGTACGGGACGTAGGTGAGGTGGATGTACATGGCGTTGTCGCGGCCGACTTCCGCGCCGAGCTGCCGGATGGCTTCGAGAAAAATGAGCCCTTCGATGTCGCCGACGGTGCCGCCGAGTTCAATCACGATCACATCGGGATTTTCGGTTTCGAGCTGACGGATTTTGGATTTAATTTCGTTGGAAATATGCGGGATCATCTGTACGGTGCCGCCGAGATAGTCGCCGCGCCGTTCTTTATGGAGAACATCCCAGTAAATACGGCCCGCAGTGATATTACTCTTCTGCGAAGTCGGTTGTCCGGTGTAGCGCTCGTAGTGACCGAGATCGAGGTCGGTTTCCGCGCCATCGTCGGTGACATAGACCTCGCCGTGCTGGTAAGGGCTCATAGTGCCGGGGTCGACGTTGAGATAGGGATCGAGTTTCAGCATGCGGATGCTGAGTCCGCGGTTGATGAGAAGTCGTCCAATGGATGCGGCGGTAATGCCCTTGCCGAGTGATGAAACGACGCCGCCCGTGATAAAAAGATATTTGGCCATTTTAGTGTATCCCGTAGTCACATGAATTTTTCCCCTGCTACGGGAAGGCACTTTAAGTAGCTTGTGCGGGGTTGTCCAAAGAATAGTGTCCAATCTTTGGAAACTTTTTTCCAAACATTGGAAAACCCAGAGTTAGGCCTGTTTTCGCCGATAGGTTTCGAGCACCTTAATGTAGTTGGCGCGCTCGAACTCGCCCGGATTGGGAACGGCTCGCTGGCTCATCGCGCCCTTGAGCGGCGTAAGGGAGTCGTACTCTTTCTGTTTCATCCACTCCTGAAGCTCTTCGATCAGGCTGCCGACATATCCCGGCCCGTTTTTGATCAGGGCGGAGGCGGTCATAACGGCGTCCGCGCCGGCCAGCAGATATTTGATGACTTCCGCGCCGTTCTGCACACCGATGGAGGCGGCCAGCGAGGCTTTGAGCTTGCCGTGCAGCATGGCGATCCAGCGCAACGGCAGGCGGATTTCAGCGGATGTGCTGAAGTCGAGCGTCGCTTCAACCTCCATCGCTTCGAGGTCGAAGTCGGGTTGATAAAAACGGTTGAAGAGAACGAGAGCGTCGGCTCCGGCATCGTCGAATTGTTTAGCCATATTGCCCAGTGAGCTGAAGTAAGGACTGATCTTCATGGCAACAGGAATGGTGACAGCGCTCTTGACGGCTTTAAGGATGTCAAGATGCCGTTTCTCGATCTCGGCACCGGTTTCCTTGGGATCGGCGGCGACGTGGTAGATGTTCAGTTCGAGTCCGGCTACACCGGTTTGCTCAATTTCTTTGGCATACTCAACCCAGCCTTCGTTGGTTACGCCGTTGAGACTTCCAAGGATTGGAATCCCGGTCTGCTCGACGGCCCGTTGAACGAGGTTGAGATAGGCTTCTGGATCGCAGACGTAAACATCAGGAAGATAAGGAGTTTCGCCGAGAGGTCCGAGCTGTTCAGCAAAAAGGGAAAACATGACGGCCGCCGCCGCACCGGCATCGGCGGCTTTGCGGAGGTCGTCAAGATTCTGGGATATAGGCGAGGAGGCGACGATGATCGGGTTTTTTAGATTCAACCCCATGTATGTGGTTTTTAAATTCACGATCAGCTGCCTCCCGCCATTTTCTGGACCGGTTTTTATTCAACCGGTTCGAAGTATTCCTTGGCCGCGCCGCATTCGGGGCAGACCCAATCATCCGGAATATCTTTGAATGCTGTGCCGGGAGCAATTCCGCCATCGGGATCGCCGACGGCCGGATCGTAGATGTAACCACAGGGTATGCAGGTATATTTTTTCATTGGGTGTCTCCTAGTGTTCTTCTGATACTACATTATCTTTCCGAGATTCTCCATGAAAGCCATCCGGCGTTTGGCATCTTCTTCAGCCTGCTGGAAGAGCGCTTCCGCTTCCTGCGGGGCGGTCTTGAGCAGAGTGGTGTAGCGCCGCTCGCTGCGGAGAAACTCCTGGAAATTGCCGGTCGGCGGCTTGCTTTCCCAAGTGAAGCGTTTGCCTTCTTCACCGGCCGGGTTGTAGCGGTAGAGCGGCCAGTAACCGCACTCCACGGCCCGTTTTTCTTCGAGCTGGGTCTTCATCATGTCGATGCCGTGCGCGATACACGGAGCGTAAGCGATGACGATCGACGGACCG
>JBAWXO010000135.1:0-5800 GCA_037144035.1 Kiritimatiellales bacterium | reverse complement strand
CCAGCGTGCTCGACGACAACGTCTTCAACCTCGCGGTCGAAGGGACGTTCGACGACTGCCAGCATTTGATGAAATCCATTTTCTCTGACGTGGCGTTTAAGACGGAACACTCGCTCGGTTCGGTTAACTCCGTCAACTGGGCGCGGGTGCTGGCCCAGATCGTTTACTATTTCTATGCGTTCTTCCGTGTGCAGGAAAACACCGGTGCTTCAAAAGTGCAGTTCGCGGTGCCGACCGGCAACTTCGGCGACATCATGGCCGGTTACATCGCCGCGCAGATGGGCCTGCCGGTCAAAAAGCTGATTCTGGCGACCAACGAAAATAATATTCTCTCGCGCTTCTTCAACACCGGCGTCTACAGCATGGGCGAAGTCGTTCCGACGATCAGTCCTTCGATGGACATTCAGGTCGCCAGCAACTTTGAGCGCTATCTCTATTACCGCGTCGGTCAGGACGCCGCCAAACTGTGCGAACTGATGGACGGCTTTGCCAAAAACAAAACGCTGACGGTTGACGGCGCCGATGATCTGTTCGCCGCAGGCGAAGCCAACACGGCGCAGACGCTGGCGATGATTAAAAAATGTTACGAACAGGAAAGCTATATTCTCGATCCGCATACCGCCGTCGGCGTCGCTGTCGCCGAGCGTTTCCAAAGTTCGGAAGTTCCGACGATCTGTCTCGCCACGGCGCACCCGGCTAAATTTAACGAGGCCATTCAGCAGGCGATCGGCACCGCCGCGCACCATCCGGCGCTCGACAAGCTTGCCAATGCCGAAACCCGCTGCGACACCATCGCCAACGACGAGGCCGCTGTGCGCCAGTATCTGATTGCGAAAACTAACGTCCACTAACTTGGAGCGATGAATGGAAGCGACTCCGTTCCTTTTTCGTCGCTTCTCTCCCTCGAGTTATCCCGGGTTGATACCCCTTGCTATCCCTTTTTTGACTCAGTATCGTGCCCGTATAAAGGGGCGTGTATGAAATTCAAAGGGTTTTTAGCGAGGTCAGCTAGGTTGTTAGGTCGATCTAAGGGTTGCGGGCGTAATTATCTGTCTGCCTTGCGGCAAAAAGCCGAACAGGGGAATGCAGAAGCACAATGCTTTCTGGGAACATGTTTTACGGAAGGCCAAGGTGTCCCGCAGGATGATAAAGAAGCGGCAAAGTGGTATCGCCTTGCCGCTGATCAGGGGCTTGCCGACGCACAACACCATTTGGGACTTGCTTATTTTTTTGGCAAAGGTGTCCCGCAAAACGATAAAAAATCGGTGGAATGGTTCCGACTAGCGGTAGAACAGGGGCATGCTGACGCACAATTCCGTCTAGGGTGTGCATTTCACTTAGGCAGAGGTGTTCCGAAAGACGAAAAAGAAGCGGTGAAGTGGCTCCGCTTTGCCGAAGAACAGGGGCGTGCAGAAGCACGATGCTCCCCAGAGACTCGGGTTGTATTGAGGGATGTGAAGTGGCTCCGCCTAACCGCAGAACAGGGGTTTGCAATAGCACAATTTAATCTGGGGCTTGCTTTTGACAGAGGCGAAGGTGTTCCGCAGGACTACACAGAAGCGGTAAAATGGTATCGCCTTGCCGCGGAAAAGGGTCTTGCAAGAGCACAATTCAGTTTGGGGTGTGCTTATACTTTAGGCCAAGGTGTTCCTCAGGATTATGCACAGGCTTACGCATGGCTCAATATCGCAGCAGCTCAGTATCCTTGTTCCGTATATACGTTAGCAGCAAATTCTACAATGGCTACGCCCGAACAGGTTGCCGAAGGTCGGCGGCTTTCCCGGGAGTATGCCGAGAAGTTTATTAAAAAAGTAGAGCGCGCGAAGCATCAAGGGGAAGCGCGCATGAAATTCAAAGGGCTTTTGGCGGGGGTAGCTAGGTTGTTTGGTCGATCTAAGGGTTGCGGACGAGATAATTTTTCTACATTGCAGCAAAAAGCGGAACAGGGGCATGCAGACGCACAGTACAATCTGGGGCTCGTTTATGATTTAGGCCAAGAAGTTCCTCAGGATTCCAAAGAAGCAGTGAAATGGTTCCGGCTTGCCGCAGAACAGGGGCACGCAGACGCACAGTACAATCTGGGACTCGCGTATCACTTAGGCACAGGCGTTTCGCACGACGACAAGGAAGCGGTGAAATGGTTCGGCCTCGCCTCAGAACAGGGTCATACAGGAGCACAAACCAGTCTGGACTGGGGGTCTTTTTCACTTTAGGTCGCGATGTGCCGCAAGATTGCTGAGAGGGAGCATATAGTAGTCAGCAAGGGAGAACGCCATGATTAGAATTCGATATTTTGCGCAAAAAGACGTAACAAGGCCTGCCCCGTACTGGCAGGTTGGCTTCCGTGATCCGAAGGACGGATTCACCTTCAAGCCCTTTATCGGGCATTACTCGAAGTTTCATGCTCACGACTTGGCCGAGAAACTGAATCATGCTGTTGACGAATTCATTGCGACCAACGAAATGCCGAAACCAGATGACCGATTACTTGTTCCTAAAATTGTTGACCCCAACAACCCGCTTGAGTCCGAAGAGAGGCTGTCCAAATTGGCAATCTGGATGTCGAATACAGAGCGGCTTGAGGAGATGTGGTCGGGGGCAGTCATCGACAAGATATCAGAATTGAAAACTATGATTCACAGCGCAATCAGCTACCTCAAAATCGAAGTACAGAAAGATTCTGCGGGCAACTGGTACATAAGAAAACGGTGAAGGGGGATGGGAAATCCTGTTGGCACCGCCGGTGATGGTTTCTGGGTTGTCATTATTGTTCCGCAACACTACATTCGCGGCGCTGGTAATTTAACCCGCTAAAACTGAAGTGAGGCTACACCGTATGTTCGATAAGAACCATTTGATGCGCTCCATTTTTCAGACCTCGGGCATTCTTCTTCTACTATTGCTCCTGGGATGCGGTGAACACACCAGCAAAAAAGCCTCATCGCGGCAAACCGAAGCCCGGTTTCGGGACTACAAAGTCATTATTTCGGAGTCTGACGAAAGAGATGCTCTTGGGGGAGACCTCTCACGCGTTGAAATTTTTAAGGGGAAGGTTCTTGTCTATGCGATGGACGGCCACAGGTTCGAGGTCGGAACCCGTTTCGGTGTGGAGGAAATAGAAAATACTGCTCCGATTGGCACTGACATTACTGGAGACGGACAACCCAATCTCGTCATCTCCGAATACACGGGAGGGGCGCATTGCTGTCATGATCTCCATATCTTTGAAATTGGAAGAAATTTTCGCCATATTCAAACCATCGAGTTGGAGCACTCCGGGGCCGATTTTAAAAATTTGGATGATGATTCTGCATTGGAACTGCCGATAGACGACTGGACCTTTGCCTACTGGAATGCCGCCTTCGCAGAATCTCCGGCACCAGAGGTGATTCTGAAATACTCGGAGGGGCAGTACCGAATGGCGCCAAAGCTGATGAAAAAGCTCCCTCGGCGTCAGGCGGAATTGATCGAAACAGCAGCGAAGATCAAATTGATGCCCGACTGGACGGTTCCAGACCCGACGAGAGTTCCGCCCGACCTTTGGCGCGAAATGTTAGACCTTATCTACACGGGCAACATGGCTCAGGCATGGAAACTCTTCGATTTTGCGTGGCCGGAAGGAATGTCGGGCAAAGAGAAATTCTTTGAAGAGCTCAAAGCCCAGCTCGCGACAAGCCCGTATTGGGAACAGATTCAGGATATGAACAAGAACCGCTCGGTAGAAGAGCCGTGAATCCGGATTATTTTGCGTTTTTTGCGTTCATTCGCGGTTAAAAAATGAATCCAGTTAGTCAACCAACCTGCTACGTGATTGCCGGGCCGAATGGGGCGGGTAAGACGACGTTTGCGTTGCGCTATCTGCCGGAAATGACTGGCTGCCGGAATTTTGTTAACGCCGATCTGATTGCGGACGGGTTATCGCCGCTCAATCCTGCCGGAGTTCAGCTTGAGGCCGGGAAAATCTTTCTGCGGGAAATCGAAGCGAATGTGGCGGCAGGAACCGACTTTGCTTTCGAGACAACGCTGGCGGGCCGCATGTACGTCCGGCTACTGAAAGAACTGCGTTCCAAGGGTTGGAGAATCGTTCTGTTCTACTTGTGGATTCCTGGGGAGGAGTTTTCTCGACTCCGCGTTCGCCAGAGAGTGGAGTTGGGAGGGCACGACATTCCGGATGAGGCGATTGCACGCCGCTACCGCCGGACAGTTTCTAATTTTTTGACGGTTTTTGCGCCTTTGTGCGATGAGGTTTTCTGCTACGATAATTCAGGTTTTAAGCCCCGGCTTGTTTGTGAACAGCGAGACGGTGAACTGGCTGTATTTGACCAAGACCGGTATGCCATGATTTTAAGGAGTGCAAATGAATAATCCTCAGCCCAGTAAAGCGGCGGAAGATGCCCGTCAATGTTTGGAAAGGGCGGTGCATGATGAGTTCGTGAAAAAAGCGAAGCTCGGTCAGTATGTGATTGTCAGCCGGAACGGGAAGCCGTACCGGATTCCGGCATCGGAAGCCCTGCTCATTCAGGAAGAAGAGGGCAGCGAGTACAAAACGAAACCCTCTCCCGGTCAATAAAGAGAGCCGCGGGCTCTTTTTTTGTGTGTTTTTGTGACTTTTCGTGGCTAAAGTCTCTCCCTCAGATTTAAATCCGTGTTCATTCGTGTCCATTTTTATCCCGCAGTTGCGGGGCGCGGTTAAAGAAGGAGTTGGTTTAATGAGAATTCTTTCGGGCATACAGCCTTCGGGCAAACTGCATATCGGCAACTATTTCGGGATGATGAAGCCCGCGATCGAACTGCAGAAGCAGGGCGAGGCGTTTCTGTTCATCGCCGACTACCATGCGCTGACGACGGTGAACGATGCCGCCGCGCTGCGCACGATGGTGAAAGATGTCGCGCTCGACTTTCTGGCTGCCGGACTCGATCCGGCCAAGACCGCTTTTTACCGCCATAGCGACGTGCCGGAAGTGCAGGAGCTGGCGTGGCTTCTTTCGGTGGTTACGCCGATGGGTTTGCTGGAGCGCTGTCATTCCTACAAAGACAAAATCGCCAAGGGCATCGCCGCCACGCACAGCCTGTTCGCTTATCCGGTGCTGATGGCCGCCGATATTCTTTCGGTGCAGTCCACCGTGGTGCCGGTCGGGCGCGACCAGAAACAGCACGTCGAAGTGACGCGCGACATCGCCATCAAATTCAATAACCAGTCGTAATTCCACGCAGCAGCAGTCCGCCGTGTAAGGCGGGATCGGGAACTCTCGACGAAACTTTTGTTAAACAAAAAGTAATCATTGCAATTGAAAAACTTCATCAAGAAAAATATCTATCAATTAAAGGTGAAGAAATTATTTTGAACATAAATAAAAACGAAGATGTTAAACGAAGAATAAATATAATTTAATATGCAACAATACAATATTGATAGAGTTGTCAGAGAAATATCAAAAAATATTGATGAAAAAATCCAAAGAATTGGATTGATGTATAGAATATTTAGTAGACCAAAAGACGAAGAATCTCTAAAAAAGAAAATTTTAGAAAAGAATTACTCAAAAGATGGTAAAAAATTACAAGATCTTATTGGTGTTAGAATTACTTTATATTTCTATGATGATGTTGATTTAGTTCGTGAGATTTTCAAAAAATCAGAATTATATATAAATGAAACAGTCGACCCTATTACAGATGAAGAATTTAAACCTGAAAGAATTAATTTAATATTAAAAATTCCGGATGAATATCTGGAAGAAATTTCATTAGCTGTTCTTGATAATTATCCTAGTGTGGATAATACATTTGAATTACAATT
>JBAWXO010000134.1:0-5800 GCA_037144035.1 Kiritimatiellales bacterium | reverse complement strand
CTGAGAATTATCTACTGGTTTCAGCAAACGCTTCCTAAGCGGCGAATATAACAAACCTAACTGAAAGTGGTATAATCTGCCGGAAAAATCAGCGTAATGCAAAGAGCCCGGCGATGATGAGCGACAAATTACGCACCACCGTCCAGTGACTAATGGCCGTCGCGCGCGCGCCTGATCCGAAACATCCGCAGATGGTGTTGAGATCACGCAGCAGGTTAATGCCGACACATCCGGTGTAAATCAGCAGAACGCTCACGAGAATCCAGAGGCCTGCACGGCGCCATTGCGACATAAAGACCACCGCAAATGCGGCGACGAACTCAAGGCTCATCAAAAGCAGAGCCGCGATATTCACCAGCGGGTACGGCATTACGTGTCCGCGGAAAACCGCCGTGGCAAATCCCTGCGGGTTCAGCAACTTCTGCACGCTGACCACCAGAAAGAACAGGCCGAAGATCAGAGCAACGTAATACTCCGTCGGGTACTCCATGGTGATGGCCTTCTTAAAATCAACAACCGGTTTTTTCTTTTTCATTGAACGGTCTCCCCTTCGGTGTTGAGCAGTTCAGCATGCCAGAGCTTCATGCCGCCGATAAAGACGGAAACATCTTTGCGCCCGAGCTTACGCAAGTGCAGTGCCAGCAGCAGACTGTCGTCGCACTCCAGGCCGGTGCAGTAGAAAACCAGTGGTTTATCGGAAGTCAGCACCTGCGCCAAGGCGGCAGGATATTTTTCAAATGTCTGGAACGGCAGGGAAACCGCGTCGGGCAGATGAGCGCGGACGTACTCCTCTGCCGGACGCGCATCCACAAACAGGTGCGAGCCGCCGCGCAAAGATTTGAGAATATCGGAAAGTTGAACCAGCGGCATCTGTTCGGCAACGGCCTGAGCCTCGACGCGACTGCCCCAGTTTTCGATCCACGGAATACGCTTCGGATGAACCAGATTAATGACCACAGCCAAAAGTGCGGCGATTAGAATCAGCCACAGTGTTTTATGGGCAAGGTCACCCGCCGTCGGTTTTTTACTCATTTTATAGGCTCCAGTACGACATAGGTCGGCAACCCCAGAATTCCGAAATGATCCAGGATTTCTTTGGCCGGCGACTCTTTGTAATGGGTCACATCAAACTTGACCACCTTGTACCGCGCCAGCCTCGCCTTGATTTTCGGATCAGCAAATGTGGTCTTATCCATCGCGCGGCAGTTTTTGCACCAGTCGGCCCAGAAGTCGATAAAGACCGGCTGTCCGTCCGCTCGGGCTTCTAACAGAACATCACGGAAGCAGGTGTTCTTGTTTTCACAAACCACCAGACGATCTTCTCCGCCGAGCGGCATTATGCGGCTCATCAACAGGCGGACGCCCAGCTGACCGTAATAGCCGGCAAGTAGCAAAATCAGCACACCGAAGCTGCGCTTCACCCATTCCATCCACGCGCCCGGCTTCGGCAGAAATGACAGACCTGCTCCGGCAAATGGCCAAGGCAGTGCCATGCCCAGTCCGAGAACAAACGGCAGCGCCAGCCCGGCATGCACGCCATTTGTGTATAAATTACTAGAAAGCACCAGCACGGCGATCACCACCGGTGCCACACAGGCGCCCGCCAGCAGTGCGGAAAGCCCACCGATGCCAAACGCCGCGAGATATTCCTCCTCAACCTGCCGGCGGCTTAAATGCTGATGCAGTTTGGTCAGATCAATGCGGAACACATTGAACATCGCCAGCGCCAGCGCCAGAAAAACCGCCGCAACACCGATATTGAACCACGGGCTGGCATTCAGAGCCCCAAACCGTGCGCCGCCCAGCACCACCGCCAGTCCGAGCAGGCCGTAAACCACCGTAATACCCAAACCGTAAGCCGAGCCCAGGGCAAACCCCTTGCGACGCGATTCCGACTGTGCACCGGCCCCGATAATCGCCAGATTTACCGGAATCATCGGGAGCACACACGGCGTCAGGTTCAGCGCCAGTCCTCCCAGCAGAATCACCGCCAGCGTCCGCCATAAACCCCAGTGCTCAAAAAATTTGATCGGTCGCGCCGTGAAACGTTTGAAAAAACCGGGCCGTTTGTGCATGCCTTCCGCGCGATCTAGAAATTCGGTAAAGTCGCTGTCGTCCAGATATCCCGATCCGGTACGAACCACTTTGAATTGCGCCACAACCTCCTGCCAGGATGGCTCCGGCGGCGTTTGCTCCGGGATCTGCGCCGAGGTTGTCAGTACCGCCGCAAGAAGAAGAGAGAAAAGGATTAACTTTTTCATAGGTTCATTCCAGACTCACCGCACTTATGAATAGTAGTGAGCATACCGCATTAAGAATTTTGAAGCAAATCCGCAAGGCAGGTTTTACCGCCTTCTTTGCGGGCGGCTCTGTGCGCGACAAACTGCTCGACCGCGAAGCCAAAGACTACGACATCGCCACCAACGCCACCCCGGATCAAGTCGAAGCCCTCTTCCCGAAAACCGTCGCCGTCGGCAAAGCCTTCGGTGTAATCGTCGTCGTCGAAGACGGCACCGAAACCGAAGTCGCCACCTTCCGCGCCGACGGCGGCTATCAGGACGGCCGCCGCCCGGACTCCGTTCACTTCTGCGGCGCGGAGGAAGATGCCAAGCGCCGCGACTTCACCGTTAACGGCATGTTTTATGATCCGGTCGAAGATAAGGTCATTGACTATGTCGGCGGAGAGACTGACCTCGAAAAGAAAATCATCCGCGCCATCGGCGAGCCGGAAAAACGGTTCGCCGAAGACCATCTGCGCATGCTGCGCGCCGTGCGCTTTGCGCATACACTCGGCTTCGAAATCGAACCGGCCACCCGTTCCGCGATTCAGAAACACTTGCCAGACCTCTCCAAAATCAGCGCCGAGCGCATTGAAAATGAATTCTCACGCACGCTCACCGAAAGCATTAAACCCGGTGACGCCTTAGCTGAACTGGTCGACCTCGGACTCATGGAGCACATCATTCCGGAAATTCTTCCAATGATCGGACAGGAGCAGCCGCCGGAATTTCATCCCGAAGGCGACGTCTTTGTGCATACCGTCCTCATGCTCAACCTCATGAAGAATCCGAGCCGCGCCCTCGCCTACACTGTGCTTCTGCACGATGTCGGCAAACCGGCAACCGCCTTTATGGGCGAAGACCGCATTCGTTTCCACGGACACGAACGCAAAAGCGCCGAAATGGCCGAAGAAATTCTGCGCCGTCTAAAACTGCCGGTGAAAGAAATTAAACAGATCGTCACCGCCGTTGACGGTCACATGCGTTTCAAAGATGTGCAGAAGATGAATAAATCCACCCTGCGCAAACTGATGGGCGTGGAAACCTTTGACCTCGAACTCGAACTGCACCGCCTCGACTGCGCGGGAAGTCATCGCATGCTCGACAATCATCAGTTCCTGCTCGGAAAAGCCGAGGAAATGAAAAACGAGCCGATCCTTCCGGGAAAATGGATCACCGGAAAAGATCTGCGCGACCTCGGCGTTCCGCCCGGTCCGCGCATGGGTGACATCCTGCAGCTGGCCTATGACGCCCAGCTTGAAGGCCGTTTCCCCGACCGCGCCACCCTTCTCGACTGGCTCAAGACGCAGATCTAAGTTCCAATATTTGGAAACTTTTTGTGTTTTTCGTGGCTATAACTTCCAAGGTTTGGAAAACTCCAGCCACGATTAAACGGGAGCCATGTCATGGAAGAACTGATTCGCAAACTGCTGATTGAACTGGGTGAAAATCCGGAACGCGAAGGGCTGAAAGGCACGCCGGCGCGCGTAGCAGAGTCCTATAAATTTCTGACGCACGGTTACGGCCAGAACATTGATGATGTGCTGAATGGCGCTTTTTTCGAAGCCGAAGACAGCCATATGATCATCGTCAAGGACATCGAGGTCTACAGCCTGTGCGAGCACCACATGCTTCCGTTCATCGGCAAGTGCCACATCGGCTACATCCCGGAAAAGAAAGTGATCGGCGTGAGCAAGCTGGCCCGCGTCGTGGACGTTTTCTCCCGCCGCCTCCAGATTCAGGAGCGGCTGACCGACCAGATCGCCCATACCATTATGGATAAAACCGGCGCGCAAGGCGTCGGCGTGGTGATTGAAGCCCAGCATCTCTGCATGATGATGCGCGGCGTCGAAAAGCAGAACTCCAAGATGATCACATCGGCGATGCACGGCACCTTCCGCTCGCAGCTCGCGACGCGCACCGAATTCCTCCGCCTGATCGGCACAATCGGTTGACCTGTCCGGCTTAAATTGGAATGATGCGCGGCATGTTGAGCCGTCTAAACATCCGTAATCTGGCGCTGGTCGACAGCGTATCGGTTTCGTTTCAGAACGGCCTCAACGTCATCACTGGCGAAACCGGCGCTGGAAAATCCCTTTTGATCGGCGCGCTGCGTCTGCTGCTCGGCGAACGGGCCGACAAGAGTATGATCCGCACCGGCGAAAACTCCTGCGGCATTGAAGCAATTTTCGAACTGGCCGATCCATCTGACGTAAATGCTGCACTCGAAGCGGTCGGTCTATCACCCTGCGACAACGGACTATTGATCATCCGTCGCACCATCACCGAAAGCAGTGCGAAAAATCTGGTCAACGACTCGCCGGTCACCCTGCCCGTTCTCAAAGCACTGGGCGACGTGCTGGTCGATATGCACGGCCCGTACGATCATCAGTCACTGCTGAAGACTGAAGCGCAGATGGATATTCTCGACGCCTTCGGCCATCTCGGCGAAGAGCGTGCGGCCTATCAGGTGAAATATAAAAATTTCCAAACTCTGGAAAAACGGTTGCAGGAGCTTTCGAACCTCGACGACTCCGGACTCGCCGAACAGATCGACCTGCTCGCATGGAAGGTTAAAGAGGTCAGCGAGGCAAAAATCTCTGAGGAGGACGAAACGGCGGTTCAGCAGGAGCATGAACAGATCGCCAACGCGCAGAATATTCTCGAACTGGCGCAAACCGCGGCGGGAGGACTGACCGAAGGTGAATTTTCCGCCATGGACAGCCTTTCCGCCGCGCGTAAAGCCTGCTCGCAGTTGGCAAAATATATGCCGGATGCCGAAGCGTGGGCAGAAGAACTCGAAGGCGCGGCGCGCACCGCGCAGGAAATTTCCGCCGCCATCCAAAGCGCCGTCGAGGAAATCAGCGCCGGGCCGGAGCGTTTACAGTTTCTCGATGAACGGCTTTCACTCTACCGTAGCTTTAAACGCAAATATGCCCCAACCGTGCCCGAAATTCTCATCAAGCTGGAGGAATGGAAAGTCCGGCTGAAAGATTTACAGAGCCGCGACGAACAGCGCGCCGCCATTGACGCGGAGCGCGCCGCCGCGCTGGTTGAAACCGAAAAGGCCGGACGAGCTCTGCGCAAGAAGCGGCAAAAAGTCGCGGGCGATCTGGCCGCCGCCATCACCGTCGAACTGCATGACCTCGGCTTTGAGCATGGCCTGTTTGAGGTGCAACTGCTCGACCTCGACGAACCTCACGCCTCCGGACTGGACGAAATTGAATTCGGCTTCGCGCCCAATGCCGGCGAATCCATGCGTCCGCTCCGTTCGATTGCTTCCAGCGGTGAAATTTCACGCGTTATGCTCGCCGTCAAAGCGGTGCTGGCGCGCCACGACCGCATTCCCCTGCTCGTCTTTGACGAAATTGACGCCAACGTCGGCGGCGAAATCGCCAACGCGGTCGGCGATAAACTGGCGCAGGTCGGCCTGACCCATCAGGTGATTGCGATCACCCACCTGCCGCAGGTTGCCGTCTGCGGACATTCCCATTTTGCAGTCTCCAAACGTGTGCAGGATG
>JBAWXO010000133.1:0-5828 GCA_037144035.1 Kiritimatiellales bacterium | reverse complement strand
GCAACGCTGCTGAACGTCTGGTTCCTCGATCCGTCAACGAAGATGAATCCGAACCTCGAATATGCGCAGGGAATTCCCGGCCGCAACACCGGCCGTGGCACCGGAATCATCGATACGGTTGGGTTCATCAAGGTCACGAAAGCCATCGGCTGGCTACAAGGTTCGCCGGAATGCACTGCGGAGTTCCAGCAGGGAATAAAGGATTGGTTCCGCGCCTATCTAGACTGGCTGCTGACGAGCGAGAACGGCCGTGATGAAGCGAAGTCCGGGAATAATCACGAAAGCTGGTATCTGGCTCAGACGGCGGCGTATGCGCTGTTCGCGGGCGATCAGGAGCGGGCGCGCAAAGCGCTTGAACTTGGGCTGGAACGGATCGCCGCGCAGATTGAGCCGGATGGCCGGCAGCCGCTCGAATTGAAAAGGACCAAGTCCTATCACTACTCGCTCTACAATCTCGACGCGCTGTTCACGCTCGCTGAATTTGGCCCGGCCGTCGGCGTGGACATGTTTGGATACCGAACCGGTGACGGCCGCAGTCTGCGCGCCGCGCTCGATTATATGGCGCCCTATTTCCAGTCCGGTACAAAATGGCCGCTGCAGGAGATCAAGGGAATCAAACAGCCTGACGAATTACTCGCAAGTTTACTGCGCCGCGCGGCCATCGCCTACAATGCGCCAGAATATGAAGAGATGATCCATGACGCAAAACTCGAGAAGAGCCGCTTCCAGCTGCTCTGGCCCCGCTGACCCGTTTGTTAAAAAGGAACCACAGCCATGATTTCGAATGATTATGAGAAGTGGGTCGCGGCGGCGGAAAGATTGTTGACGCCACTGGTGGAAAAGATGCGGCCCGGTGCGGCATCGCTGCCGCTGGAGGGGATGGCGAGCAATCATGGCGCGGTGGCGGATGGGCTGGAGTCGTTTGCCCGGCCCTGTTTGCTGGCGGGCCACTGGCTGGCGGCTCAAGGCGGAGAGCGGGCTGGATTTTCGCGCGCGCAGGTTGCGGAATGGTTTCGCGCAGGCCTGCTGGCGGGAACCGCTCCGTTGAAGAAAAACTACTGGGGCGCGGTGACGAATTATCATCAGCATTCGGTGGAAACGGGCGCACTGGTGCTGGCGCTGGAAATGGCGCGCGACTGGCTTTGGACGCCGCTGACCGCTTCAGAGCAACAGCAGGTGTTGCGGTGGTTTCGCACGGTTCGCGGGACGGGGCTGCACCGGAACAACCATCTGTTCTTCGGAGTGGTTCCGCTCTGCTTCCTCATCCGGGAGGGCGCAGCATCCAAGGAGGATTCCGCACTGGTTCTTCGCTGGATGGATGTGCTGGAAAGTATGTATCTGGATCACGGCTGGTTTATCGACGGGATGAATGAAACGGTTGATCATTACAATGCCTACGCATTTCATTATTATGGACTCTGGTGGGGAAAACTCTACGGCTCGCTGGATGAACCGCGTGCCGCCCGCTGGAAAAAATGGGCAGGCCTGTTCCTTCAGGATTATGCGCACTTCTTCGCCGCCTCCGGCGAGAACGTTCCGTTCGGGCGCTCGCTGACGTATCGCTTTGCCGCCTCGGCTCCGTTCGGTCTGGCGCATCATTGCGGCGTCCGGACGTTATCGCCGGGAATGAGCCGGCGGCTCTGTACCCAAAACCTGGATTTTTTTCTTGATCGTTTGCCGCCCTCACAGCCACTGAGTATCGGTTGGACCGATGAGTTTCCCGCCCTGGCAGAAGCCTATTCCTGCGCTGGATCGCCGTACTGGGCGGCGAAGGCTTTCGCGCCGCTGCTGATCGCGCCGGACGATGCGTTTTGGCAGGCTCCGCAGGAGCCGATTCCGGCGGAAGGCGTACCCTTTTCGCGGGCGATGCCGGCAGCCGGTCTGGTGATTCGTTCCACGGAAGGCGCTGTGGAATTATTGAATACATCCTCCGGCATTTGCCCGGGCAATACCGCCTTTGGAACCTACAAGTGGGGGAAAACCAGCTATCGCACTGGAGTCGGTTTTGAAGTGCGGGCTCCGGACGGTACCTTCCCGCAGGATGCGGCGCTGACCGCCGAGTCCGAAGATGGAATCATTTACGGTCGGCACAGCACACACTCGTTGAAGTGCGCCGATGATGAAGCGGCGATGGTCTATGTGTTGGGAGATAAAACGAGCCGGTTCTGTACCCAGGTGGAGAGTCGCGTCTGGTGGCGTAACGGCTGGCAGCTGCAACTGCACCGGTTTGCGGCGCATCAGCCGGCGCGCCTAATGGTCGGAGCCTACAGTCTGGCGGCGGCAGAAGAATCTCTTCTGCGCGTGGAGCAGAAAAATCTTTTTGTGTGCGCGACAAACGGCGCGCAGCATGTGGCGCTACAGGGCCTTTCAGGCTGGGACTCTGCGAGGACAATTAAACACGCCGGATCAGACGGCCGGACTCATTTGCTTGCGGCGAATAGTGTTTATCCCGTATTGCAGACCGGCTGGATGAAGGGCGACGGACAGCTTCTGTGTTTGTCCTATTGCGGGGCAGAGCCCGCAACCGAATGGATCGTGGAATCCTGCGACGAAAAGTCGGTGATGTTGCGATCCGCAGACGGCGCAATCTGGAGCGTTTCGTTATGAGTAACGAACTGGCGGGGCCTTTACAGCTCGCTCCGAATTATGTCTGGCGCAGTTATCCGGGCGGCGCTGCGCTGCGGGTGTTTCGCGGAAGCCCGCGCGGAGACGACAATCACTTTCCAGAAGACTGGCTGGCCTCCACCGTCCGGGCGCGCAACGGCGAAAAGCAGCAGAAGGTCGCTGAGGGGCTTTCGCATCTAATGGTGGATGGCGAAGAGCTGGTTTTGTCCGAATTAATTGCGGCAAATCCCGAATGGTTTTGGGGTAGACAGATTCCTCCGGTTAATGCGGCGGACCAAACCGGCGTGTTGATTAAACTGCTCGACTCGAGTGTTCGTCTGCATCTGCAAGCGCATCCCGACCGCGAATTTGTCCGGCGGCATTTCGACGGCAACGCCGGGAAGACCGAATGCTGGTATATTCTCTCCGCCCGGGCGGAAGATGCATATGTGTATCTCGGATTCCAGCATCCTCCATCCAAGGCGGAATGGGCGCGGATGATTCGCGAGCAGGATCTGGCCGCCATGCACGCCTGCTTTGAGAAGATCCCCGTTAAGCCCGGTGATTGTCTAATGGTTCCCGCAGGGATTCCTCACGCGATCGGTGCAGGAATTTTTATGATTGAACTGCAAGAGCCTGCAGACTGGGTGGTGCGTTGCGAGTTCAGCGCCGGCGGATATGTGCTGCCGCACGAAGCGCGCTTCATGGGGCTTGAACTGGACGATGTGTTGCCGATGTTCGACTATTCTGAATATTCTCTCGCCGCGATCAGCACAGGCCTGTTGCAAAAACCCGCAGTGCTCCGGCGCACAGAAACGTTTGTCGAAGAGCGCATGATCCATGAGCGGCATCGGGTCTTCTTTCGGTTGCGCCGATTTTCCGGAACCGGCGCGGCGGACTGGACCGGCGGCGAGCCGGCGGTGTTAATTGCGTTAAAGGGATCCGGCGTGCTGCAGGGCGCGTTCGGCGCGGTTGCGATCACGGCGGGCGAGACGTGGCTGCTTCCCGGCGCGGTGCAGGAATGGAAGTGGAGCTCGGATTCCAACGACTGGAACTTTTTATTAGCGCAAACGCCGGCTTGCCTTTAGCCTAATAATTATTATAGAAAGAATCTTCTAAGCAGTTTGGGCGAAACGGAAAAGGCAGAGGAGAGAAAACTATGCTGACGATATATGACTATGTGGTGATCGGATTCTTTTTAGTCTTCATGCTCGCGCTAGGGCCGATCTTCAAGCATTTCAGCAAAAATGACAGCGACTATTTCTGCGGCGGAGCCAAGATGCTCTGGTGGATGGTCGGGGCCTCGGCCTTTATGTCGCAGTTCAGTGCTTGGACCTTCACGGGCGCGGCGAGCAAGGCGTATCAGGACGGAACCCTGGTGATGCTCATCTTCTTCGCCAATGCCCTCGGGTTTTTTATTAATTACCTCTGGTTCGCGCCGTGGTTCCGGCAGATGCGTCTGGTGACGGCCATTGAGTCGGTTCGCGAGCGATTCGGCCCGGTCAATGAACAGATTTTCACCTGGCTCCAGGTTCCGATGAGTCTGGTGTATTCGGCGCTCTGGCTGAACGGCTTGGTGATTTTTGCTTCGGCGGTGTTCGGGCTGGATATCACGAGCACCACCTGGCTGGTCGGGATTGTTGTGCTGGTGCTGTCCGTTTCTGGGGGGGCCTGGGCGGTTGTGGCCAGCAATTTTGTGATGATGCTGATCCTGATGACGGTTTCGATCGTCGTGCCGGTGCTGGTGCTGCTGCACCCGGATATCGGCGGGCTGACCGGCTTGATTTCCAAGGTGCCGAGCCACCACTTCAAGTGGACGGAGGCGGCGCGTCCGCAGATTGTTTATTTCTGGGTCATAGCAACCTTTTTGAAGCAGACCCTCCAGTTGAATAACATGCAGGAAGCCTATCGGTATCTCGGTGTGAAAGACGGTCGTCAGGCCAGCAAAGCGGCATTGATGGCGAGTATCTTAATGCTGGTGGGTCCGGTGCTGTGGTTTATTCCGCCGATGGCCGCGCGGGTGTTTTCTCCGGATATCGCGGCGCAGTTCCCGGCGCTGAAACATGCGACGGAGGCGGCGTATATCGTCGCGGCGCAGATGGTGCTTCCGGTCGGAATGATGGGTCTGCTGGTGTGCGGATTGTTTTCGGCGACCATTTCGTCGATGGACGCCGGCCTGAACCGGAATGCGGGAATTTTTGTCCGCAGTTTTTACCAACGAATCGTGAAATCGCCTTCGTCGCGGCATTTGCTGATCGCGGGTCAGGTGGTTTCGGCGATTTTTGGCGCACTGATCATTTTGATCGCTCTCTATATCAGCAGTCTGGAAACCATGGACTTGTTTAACGTCATGCTCCTGTTCAGCGGTCTGATCGCGTTGCCGTTCTCGATGCCGTTGATCCTGGGCGTTGTCATCAAAAAAACACCGGCGTGGTCGGGCTGGAGTACGGTGCTGGTCGGGTTTGTCGTATCCTACTCGCTGAACAAATTTGTGGATCCTGTCTGGTTCGGGAAGCTGTTTGGTTTCAGCGGCGATCTGAGTCCGAGAGAGAAGCTGGACTATTACTACATCTTCGGAATTTTTGCGAACGCGGGGCTCTGCACCGCTTGGTTTGTGTTCACGAAGCTCTTTTACAACAAAACCCCGGTGGAGTTTCAGTCCCGGCTGGATCGGTTTTTCACGCTCATGCACACGCCGATTGACTTCCAGAAAGAAGTCGGCGTTGGCAATGACCGCGCCCAGCGCAGATTGTTGGGGATTCTCAGTTTCGTCTACGGTGCGTTTATTCTGCTGGGTGCGCTGATCCCCAACCCGATGATCGGACGGGCATCCTTCATATTCTGCGGCGGATTTATTCTCATCATCGGATACGCACTGTTCAAGACAAAGGAAAAGGCTTGAGTTGGATGGTCTGTTAAAAGGTAGGCGGGCGCTGGTTACAGCCGGGGCTCAAGGAATAGGTCTGGCGATCAGCCGGGCGCTACTGAGCGAGGGCTGCGATCTCGCCGTGCATTACCTTTCGTCGGAGGAAACGGCTGCGGCCCTGCAAACGGAGGCCGCGGCCCAAGGGAAGCGGGTCGGCGTATTCGGCGCTGATTTAACCGACCCGGAACAGGCCGCCGATCTGGTGCGGCAGGCCGTCGAATTTCTGGGCGGTCTCGATATTCTGGTGAATGACGCCGGCTCTTTGATCGCCCGCCGACGGCTGGACGATGTGGACCCG
>JBAWXO010000132.1:0-5835 GCA_037144035.1 Kiritimatiellales bacterium | reverse complement strand
CCCACCGCGATTCGATGCTGGCGAATCAGGTTTGCAGCCTGATTGCTGAGCGCCGCATAAAAACCACTCTGGCCAAGGCCAAGGCGACCCGCTCACTTGCCGAAAAAATGGTCACACTCGGCAAGGCAGGCACACTGGCAGCCCGCCGTCAGGCGCTCGCGACCATTAAACAGCCCGCACGGGTCAAGGTGTTGTTTGATGAAATCGCTCCCGGGTTTTCAGGTCGCGCAGGCGGTTATACGCGGATCACGAAACTCGGCCCGCGGATAAGTGATTCATCTGAAATGGTCATTCTCGAATGGATGGAAGCTTCCGAACCGGTCGAAAGCAAAAAGTAAATCCACAGGAGAAATACTTATGGGAAAAGCCTCTTAAGCACAGCTTAGGGGGCTTTTTAGTTTGTACAGATGGCAGTTTTTTTAATGGAAAGGATTTCGAAAAATGAGTCGCAGTGAGTTTATTCAGACGGTGATCAATAAAGCCAAGGCCAATCAGCGGACGATCGTTCTTCCCGAAGGGGGCGATGAACGCGTGACCGCTGCGGCAAACATGATCGCCGCTGAAGGCATTGCTAAAGTGATTGTTCTGGGGGATGAAAAAACCGCTACACGCGTTGACAAGGGAGTGAGCGTCATCAATCCGCAAACTTCTGACAAGCTCGAAGGCTACGCTGTCGCATTCTATGAACTGCGTAAAAGCAAAGGTATTACCCTTGAACAGGCGCGTGAAGCTGTCAAAGACGAAAACTATTTCGGCATGATGATGGTGCAGAACGGCGAAGCCGACGGGCTGGTTTCCGGCGCGGCGCATTCCACGGCCGATACGGTTCGGCCAGCGCTGCAGATCATTAAATCCGCAGAAAAAGGCTCCATTATTTCCAGCGTGTTTTTTATGTGTGTGAACGGAAAAACCTATATCTTCTCCGACTGCGGTTTGGTTGAAAATCCCGATGCCGACCAGCTGGCGCAGATTGCGGTGCAAAGCGCTAAGACCGCTTTGCAGTTCGGCGTTCCTGCCAACGTTGCGCTGCTTTCCTATTCCACCAAAGGCTCGGCCTCCAGTCCGCTGGTCGACAAGGTGATCGAAGCCACCGCCAAAGCCAAAGAGTTGCTGAAAACCAGAATGCCCGGCGCGCCGGTTAAACTGGACGGCGAGTTGCAGGTGGATGCGGCGATCGTCCCAAAGGTTGCAAAAAGCAAGGCGCCGCAGAGCGAACTGGCCGGTGAAGCGCGCGTACTGATTTTCCCCGACCTCAATGCCGGAAACATGGCTTATAAGCTGGTGCAGCGCCTCGGCGGAGCCGAAGCCTACGGCCCGGTGCTTCAGGGTCTAAAAAAACCGGTGAATGATTTGTCACGGGGATGCAGCGCGGAGGATATTGTCGGTGTTGCGGCAATCACGGCAGTGCAGTCTCTTAACTAATAAACGCAAACAGGTAGAAAATGAAAATTCTGGTGATCAATTCGGGCTCCTCCTCCATCAAGTACAAACTCTATCAGTCCATCGGCGGTGACCATGACTTCACTGCATTGGCGCAAGGCGGGGCGGAGCGCATTGGGATTTCCGGTGCCAGCGTGGATTGCAAAAAGCCCGACAGTGAGAAATCTCATCAATATCTGGATCTGCCGGATCACAAAACAGCCATCACCGCCATTTTCCAGATGCTGACCGACCCGGAGAAGGGTGTCTTGAAGAGTCTGAGCGAACTGTCCGGTGTCGGACACCGTGTGGTGCATGGCGGCGAAGATTTCACCGGCTCAGTTTTAATTACCGGCGATGTTGTAGAAGCCATTCGTAAAAACTCTGTGCTGGCGCCATTGCACAATCCGCCGAACCTGATGGGCATTCAGGCCGTGTACGAGCTGTATCCCGATATGCCGCAGGTCGCAGTTTTCGACACGGCTATTCACCAGACTATGCCGCCCAAGGCCTATCTGTACGGCCTGCCGAAGGATCAGTACACCGTTCACAAAATCCGCCGTTACGGTTTTCACGGCACCTCGCACGGCTACGTCGCGAAGATGGCGGCCAGGCAGCTGAAACGTCCGTTTGAAAAGCTGAAAATCATCACCTGCCACCTCGGTAACGGCGGATCGATCACCGCATTTAACGGCGGCAAATCGGTGGACACCTCTATGGGTCTCACGCCGCTCGCCGGCATCCTGATGGGCACGCGCTCCGGCGACCTCGATCCTTATATTCCTCTGCATATCATGGAAACTCAGGGGCTCGGTGCCGAACAGGTCAGCGCGATGATGAACAAGCAGGGCGGACTGCTGGGGCTTTGCGGGAAACGCGACATGCGCGATGTTCTCGAAGGTTACGAAAAAGGCTACGAAGGCTGTATCGAAGCTTTCGACATTTTCGTGTATTCCATCCAGAAATACATCGGTGCCTACGCCGCCGTCATGAACGGGGTGGACGTCATTGTCTTCACCGCCGGCATCGGCGAGAACGTTTTTCAGGTTCGCGAGAAGGTGCTGGAAAATTTCAATTATCTCGGTCTCAAGCTCGACAAGCGCGCGAATAAAGCCAGTAAGACGGTCATCACGTCTGCGATATCCAAAGTGAAGGCGATGGTCATTCACACGGATGAAGAGAAGGTGATCGCCACCGACACCTTTGAAATTATCAAAGCGAAAAAGAAATGAGCCGCAAAGCCTCCACCGCCTACGTCTGGTTCGACACCGAGTTCACCTCGCTTGAGCTCGACGAGGCACAACTCCTTCAGGTGGCCGTCATGCTGACGGATAAAAACCTCAAGCGCATCACGCCGCCGGAAGAGGATCTCTGTTTCCACATCCGCCTGTCCGACACCGTTCCGCTTAGCCCGTGGGTGGAAAAAAATCTTCCGGAGCTTGTAAAAAAATGCCGGTCGCACGCCGCCGTGCCGATTGAGGAAGCGGATGAAAAACTGACCGCCTTCGTCGACCGCTGGTGCGACACGCCGACCAAAACCATCCAGAAGCGTCCTCTCATGGCTGGCAACAGTATTCATACCGACTGGATCCTCGCCCGCAAATTTTTACCGACCTTCACCGGACGGCTCCATTACCGTCTGTTGGATGTCTCCGCGCTGAAAATCCAGTGGCTCGACCTGACGGAAGGAGAGGAGTTTTCCAAGGATGATCCGAAGATGGTCAAAAAATATTTTCCGGAAGCCGATCTGCGCCGCCTGCGTCAGCACGACGCCTATTACGACATCGTCGCCTCCGCCGCCGAACTCTCCTATTACCGCGCCCACATGCACCTCTCCGCCTGACCATCTGCGGAAATGTTTGGTAAAGGTTTATGAACGTATTGCTAAACGGCTTCGATTTCCTTGAGCGTCTTTCCACTCTTGTCTTTCCACGCTGTAAGGCCGTTCGCGTGGCCTCCGTGAATGACGGCCGCAGCGGAGCTCGGGCTTGTGAATTCTGCGTCGCGCGTGAAAACAAAACAGTCCGCTTGCTCTTTTAACACACCTTCGTCTTTCAGACGTTGCCGCATATTTAGCGCCCACGGCCATTTGTGAGAGGATGCTCTTTCGGTCAGGACGGCTTGCGAACCTTTAAGCACAACAAGACCATCTGGTGCCAAATACCCCTCCGCTTTGATGCCCTTAATTTCACAGAACAGCTTTTTCTGCTCCGACTCTCCTAGAGCGATTGCTGTGGCTGGCACGAGCAACTCAACGCCGAGAACTGGCAACAGCTGATTAATTTTCTCGAGGAAAATTTCCATATCTTCTCGGTCTGATTCTGGGAGCCTGGAGCCGCTACTTTGGCCATTTACAACGACGGCTCGCCCCGCTTTTCGAGATTGCTCGATAAGCTTACCTTCAAGATATCGTATGTGCGCTTTTGTCAGATTTTCATCTTTGCTTGTGAAGTAGATAACCTGATTCCAAAAATCTTTCTCCAGATGGGCCTTGATTCGATCACGGATGTTTTCCGCTTCTCCGACATAGATCGCAGGCCGACCCGATTCAGGATCCGCGCCGGTCAGAAAATAGATCCCAGAGCTATTTGATTCCTCACGGGTCAACACACCGTCAAACTCGCTTCTAGGGCCGGCAACAGCCTTTCCAGTCCAGTTCGATAATTCAGCCGTCCGAAGTCTTTTGGGATCGCCGTGAACGAGGAAGATTTTGATTGTTGCACTTGGCATATGTTGAATCCTTCTAACAGGTTGGGTGGCTGAAAAGAATCATGGTCAGGTAACTAACTGATAGCCGATAAATATGCAAGATGGCATTGGGAACGCCATAGTGGAAGTTTCCTGGAGGGACAGCGGCCTCGCTGTCCGTGGACGAGACCGGTGACCCTCCAGCAGAGAGAAGGGCTTCCAAACCTTGGAACCCATTCGCGTGAATTTGCGTCCATTGCCATTCCCGTTGGTCATTGCTTCGCATCTGCGAAGCCCAGCTCGACTTCGTCTCGGTTCGCGGTTGGGTTTCCAATGTATGTAAAAAACCGATTTATCCCTTGTGTTTACGGGCTGAAACACTACTATGTCAGCTCTTTTGTGAACCGCAGAAGGCGAGTTAACCGGCCGGGTGGCCGTGAGCGTCTGCGGAGAGGAAAGAACTAACCCCGGGACGGGGTGCCCCGCGCAATGCGGCCGCAGACGTCGCCGGATAGAAAAGAAGAGATCATCATGGCAGAATCACTCACCCTCGGCAAAGACGCAGATGCGGTCGATGCAATGTACAGTAACACCCTCAAGGACTTCGCCGTCGGCTCGATCGTGCCCGGTAAAGTGCTCCGCATCCAGGACGACGAAGTGCTCGTCGATATCGGCTACAAATCAGAAGGACTCCTCGATGGCGATGAATTCGAAGACGTAGCTACCGTTCAGGTTGGCGACACGATTGAAGTTTTCCTCGAAAGCCTCGAAAACGACCACGGCATGGTCGTCCTCAGCAAGAAGCGCGCTGAACAGCAGCGCAAGTGGGATCATATCGTCAACGACTGCGAAGAAGGCAGTCTGGTTGAAGGGATGATCACCCGCGCCATCAAGGGCGGTTTCATCGTCGATATCGGCGCGGATGCCTTCCTGCCCGGTTCGCAGGTGGACGTCGTTCCGGTGCGCAACCTCGACGACTACATCGGCCGCACGCTGCAGGTCAAAATTCTTAAAATCAACAAAGAGCGCAAAAACATTGTGGTTTCCCGCCGTGAGATCATCGAAGAGACCCGCCGCGGACAGAAACTCAAACTGCTCGGCGAAATCAAGATCGGCCAGCTCCGCAAGGGTACGGTCAAGAACATCACCGATTTCGGCGCGTTCGTGGACCTCGACGGGATCGACGGCCTGCTGCATGTCACGGACATGAGCTGGGGCCGTATCAACCATCCGACCGAGATGGTCAAAGTCGGCGATCAGATCGAAGTGATGATTCTCGATATCGATCTCGAGAAGGAACGCATCTCGCTCGGCCTGAAGCAGACACTTTCCAATCCTTGGCAGGATATCGACGCCAAATACCCGATCGGCACCCGTATCCGCGGCAAGATCGTCAGTCTGGCTCCGTACGGTGCCTTCGTCGAAATCGAAGAAGGTGTCGAAGGTCTGGTTCACGT
This sequence comes from Kiritimatiellales bacterium, assembly GCA_037144035.1. Classification (GTDB taxonomy): domain Bacteria; phylum Verrucomicrobiota; class Kiritimatiellia; order Kiritimatiellales; family Tichowtungiaceae; genus Tichowtungia. The sequence goes on along the minus strand of JBAWXO010000132.1, from coordinate 271 downwards.
TTCAGAAATTTCCTGGACGAAGCGCATCCAGCGCGCGTCCGACGTCCTCAAAGTCGGCGAAGAAGTCGAAGCGGTGGTTCTCTCCATCAACATGGAAGAGAAGAAAATCTCGCTGGGCATGCGCCAGACCGAGGAAAACCCGTGGGAAGTCGCCGCGCTCAAGTACCCGATCGGCTCGCTGGTCAAGGGCAAGGTGCGCAACTTCACTTCTTACGGCGCTTTCGTCGAAATCGAAGAAGGTGTCGACGGCATGATTCACGTGTCCGATATG
>JBAWXO010000131.1:0-5864 GCA_037144035.1 Kiritimatiellales bacterium | reverse complement strand
GGAGATTCATTCCTTATTCTGTGGGTGCGGACGGTGGCCGCGCCTCTTTATTTCCCCAGGCTGTTTTTGTGGTTTTCCACCCCGCGCAATTCATCTTTCATATTTCATACTTCATCCTTCTCCCTGCGCGGTCTCCCTCCGTATCTTTGCGGCCTTGGCGTCTTGGCGTCTTGGCGGTCAAAAATCTTCCGATGCTTGGACCTCCGTGGTAACCGTGTTGGCAAAACGAATCGTTTTACCATCCATGAATGCGTCCAAATCCTTCTTGGATACATCCACTCCGCAGTATATTTTCTGTTCTGGGTTCATGTTCACTCCTTCTTGTTAATGCGAGCTCGTTTAGCAAAGTTATAGGCCATCAAAAAGGTCTGTAGATGCTCCCGCGCAGTTGATTATGGGTTCCGTAGTGATAGCGCTTCACCGCTGCCTCTTTGAGCGTCCGATTCATCCGTTCGACCTGACCGTTGGTCCATGGATGTTTAGGTTTAGAGAGGCCTCCCTATTGCAAAACCGCATGATGTCCGGTTTTTATTAGACAAGGCACGTTGAATTTCGGAAGGCCGTTGGTGTCAAGCCGGTTTTTTGCTTGAACTGTCGGCTGAATGTATAGATGTCTGGATATCCAAGATTTTCGGCGATCTGGCTGATCGTGTTGGATGAGCAAATGAGCTGAGATTTGGCTTGTTCAATCCGGGTGCAGATCAAAAATTCTATTGGTGTGGTTTTGTATTCTGTTTTGAATAGACGCAGCAGGTGGTTGACGGAATAACTGGCGGTTCGAGCCATTTTTGCCAGAGTCCATTTTTCGGCAGGACAACTGCGGATAGTATCTGCCAGATATCGCATAGCAAGGGATTGAAGACCGGGTAATGTTGTAAGCTCCTCCGTTTTATTTTTGTATTCCTCCAATGCGGAATGTAACCAAAGGGATGCTCGGGCCAGGTTGCCGGCGGAAAAATTGGAGATGCAGCGACTCATCAGTTCATGAATAAATGAGGGGTCGGAAAGGAAAATGTGTGCTGCGAGGAGAGGAGTTTTATCGGCAGAGATCGGGCTCCCGTTAGGTGACACCCAGTCGAAGACAATAAATGGAACGGTAAGCAACTCATCAGAGACCGAAAAACCTTGCTGATGCTCCCAATTGCGGTGCAGAAAGACGTCTCCGCGTTTAAGAGAAAAGGTTTTCCGATTAATCGTCAGTTCACCTCGTCCCGTCGTTACAAGCCAGAGGTTGAAACGACGGAACGGAAACAGTCGGCTGTCCCAGAACCAGTTCCGATTGCACTGAGCGGTCATTGCTGCATGTATTTGAACTGAAGGGGTGGTGAGCATATGAAAAGGTGACATTTAACAAAAAAAAAGTGAGATAGTCTATTGTTGATTTTTCAAAAAGATGAAAAATTTCAGTCATACGATGCAGAAATTTTCGATTGATGAACATTGCAGGTTTCGTTTAGTTAAAAATATGGAGTATGCACTATGGACGGGATGACATCAAAAGAGCGGCTAAGGGCTGCGGTGTTGGGGAAAGAGACAGACCGGCTAGCTTGGTCGCCGAACCTGGCCTATATGTTTAACCATCTTTCAGAAGAGATGCAGCAACTTGGGCATGTAGGATTTAACAAATTAATCGGTGCAGATCTGCTGAACCGTTTTGGGGCATGCCCAGCGACCCGGGGGGAATCGGAGCAGGTGAAAATTCACGAATGGGCCGAAGCCGGTCGAACGCTAGCCGAATTCAAAACCCCCGTGGGAACATTACGTCGCATTTATGCACGAAGTCCCGAAGGAGAGACCAATTTTCTGATTGAGCATCCGTTAAAAAGTTTGGAGGACTACAAAATTCAGCTGTGGATTGAGGAGCAGGCCCGCTTCGAACCTGATCCGTCAATAAAAGCATCGGACGAATCTTTGGACTTCAATATGTTGATTCCAGGGGCGACGAAGAGTGCGTTTCAGCATTTGGTTGAACACTTGGTCGGAACGGAGCAGTTAATGTATGATCTTGCGGATTTTCCGGAAGAAGTGGAAGCGCTGTGGGCTGCGATCAGGGAGAACAACCGCAAGGCACTAGCGATTGCTGCTGAGAGCGACTTGGAATTTTTCGTGACATGGGAGGACTCCAGTACACAGAATTATTCGCCGGCAATGTATGAAAAGTATATCGTACCGGAAATCAGTGAATGGTGCTCGGTTCTGGCGGCAAGCGGCAAGCGGTATATTCAGCATGCCTGCGGACACTTGAAGGGATTGATTCCGTTAATGAATCGTTGCGGATTAAGTGCTGTGGAGAGTTTAAGCCCGGCACCGACAGGCAACGTGACTCTAACAGAAGCCCGCAGAGCACTAGACCCTTCGATTGCCATTATCGGCGGGATCGAACCGACCGAGCTGTTGAACCGATCACTCTCTGATTTGGGGCCGTATGTTGAACAGGTTATTGCAGAGGGTTCTGTCGGACCGTTTATTCTGGCCAACGCCGACTCCTGTCCACCGGGCGTAACGATTGAAAAATTCAAACTGATTTCGGAGATTGTCCGACACGAGTGATATCACTATCATCCTGCCGAAGTTTAAAATCGTTACTCGCGCAAAGGTGATGCCGTTGTTAGACGGTATGACCTGATTGGTCAAGGTCAGCCGCTCGGTATGCCATCGCCCGCCGGATAAACCATCCCGCGAACGGCTGTCGCGCCATTACTACGACCTCTAACCTTGATAATGTGAAAGCCTTCGCGAGCGTTATAGCTCGGGCCCTGCCGCTGGCCATCCGGCATCCATCCTGTTTCATCGCCGTCTGTAGCTGCGGGCGGGCTCCGGTGAGCTTTGCCGAACCGTGATCGCAACTGGGGTAGGGATGTATTACCGCGACATCTGCTGTCACCGCAGAAATCGGCTGACCGGCTGGGCGCCGACCGCTACGCCAAGAGTTTTAAGGCGTGGCCGCAGTTTCTGCTCTTGCTCTCCGCCCAAACTACTGGCAAGCAGACCTTGAGAGAAATCACCGGCGGAGTGATGTGGCTTTCCCCGAGTGTGGATCCTGTTTCTATTGGAACTTGGGCGACGGTTCCCGTCGGGTCGACGGCGGAATGCCCCGGTATTTGCTGTAGAGGCGCGAAAAATAGAGCGGGTCATCGAACCCGGTGCGCTCGGCAACTTCTTTGATCGGCATTTGCGGGAAGGCACTAAGCAGGCGGTCGGCCTCTGCCAGCTTGCAATCAATCTGGAATTGACGGAATCCTCGTCCAGTCAGTTTTTTGAACAGATGTGAGAGGCCGGATGGACTGCGACCGATTTGTTTGGCGGCCTCTTCTAACTGGATGGGTTTTTCCTGATTCGCCTCAATTTGCTCGATTAGAGGCTGGATCAGATCGAAATCTTTCATGCTGACGAGATAATGGCCAGTAATAAACTCCACCATGAGCCCGAGCATGCGGAGCATATCGTCGACCTGTTGCTGCGAAAAAACAGGGGTCTGTTCGTAAGCTGACTGAAGTTCCAATCTTCGGAACTTTTCCACCGGATTTTTCCAAGGTTTTGACGTTTGGGTTTTTTTTTCCGAAGTTCGGAACTGCCCGACCATCAGGAACCCAATACACCGTCCGGAGAGAATTGCCGGAATCACCGCCTCGGTTAGATGTCCATGACAGGTGTAGCAAACCGGACGGCGTTCTTTACGGGCACGGCCACACATCTTTTTATCCAACGACATGCAGGCCGCATCTTTTGCCGGGGTTTCGCGTAGCTTTCGGCAATAAGCGCAGATTGTTCTACCGAGACCGCTAAAGAGCTCGCGACCATCCAGCGAGAAGAAAGCAATCCGCACATTGAGAAGAGAAGAAAAGCTTCCGAGCATTTTCTGCGCTTCCGGCTGCAGGACATATTGAAGCTTACCGGCGGAGTCAGCCATAGACATACGATCATATTTTTGAGCAGGTTTGTCCATGCTTATTGCAAACGGCTCTATTGGCCAAAAAGGCCGGCTGTGTTCTGATGAGGATAATATTTAAAAGTAAGGTGCGGCCTTTTTATTTAAATAACTGAAAACTGTAAAAATCTAACGGAGGGCATCCTATGACAAAACGTGAAGTCGTAAAAATGGTTCTGGAAGGCAAGAAACCGCCCTATGTGCCGTGGTCGTATAAATTCACCCATGAACCGGAAGCAATGCTCAAGAGGCATTTTCGCACCGACGATCTGGAAACTGCCGTTGGAAACCACATTGTGCGGATGGGAAGTGACATTGGCTTTTTTGAAGATATTGGCAATAACCGGTTGAAAGATGTCTTTGGAGTTATCTGGGACCGCAGCGTGGACAAAGATATTGGTGTAGTCCAGGGTGAAGTCATTGCTAAGCAGGATATGACCGGAGTAAATTTTCCCGACCCGCTTGATCCGCGTTTTTTCACGGACATTGAAAAAAAAATCGCCGCCTATTCCGACTGCTTTCGGGTTTTTGAGCTTGGGTTTTCACTCTATGAACGTGCATGGACACTGCGCGGCATCGAGAACCTGATGATTGATATGATGGAAGAGCCGCAGTTTGTGCACGACCTGCTGGATGCTATTGCCGACTACAACATTGCCCAAATTAATGAGGCCTGTAAATACGATACAGATGGCGTCTACTTCGGTGACGACTGGGGGCAGCAGACCGGCTTAATTCTTGGTTCTGCGCTTTGGCACGAATTCATTTATCCGCGCATTCAGCGGATGTACGCTGCAGTCCATGCTCAAGGTAAGTATGTATTTATTCACTCCTGCGGGAAAGTGGAGGAACTTTTTGACGACCTCATCAAGATTGGCCTAAACAGTTTCAACCCTTTCCAGCCTGAAGTGATGGATACGCATGCACTGATGAAGAAATATCGCGGGCGACTCACTTTCCACGGAGGATTGAGTATGCAGAAAACCCTGCCGTTCGGTACACCGGAGGATGTCCGCCGCGAATCGCGCGAACTGCTCAAACTCGGCATAGAGGGTAATTATATTTTTTCGCCGTCCCATGCTGTTGAGGGAGACACATCTCTTGAAAACATGCTCGCCTTCATCGAAGAGGCTAAGGCGCAGCTGGGCTGGCTGGCTCTTCAGAACAAACAGCCGCACCGTTAAAGGTATGGCTATAGAAGGCATAAATTAACGGGGTAAGTTTGCATTTATTGGTGGTATTCCCGCTTCAGCTATACTTTTATCCGGACATATAAAATACGGAACGAATGGATCGAGGTCATAGTATTATGAGAACCACATATTCCATGAACCCCGGATGGAAATTCCATCGCGGCGCAATTTGCGAGCGCAATTTTTCTGCCATCCATGCCAAGTGCTTCTCTGCTCCGGAATGGATGAAAACCGGCAATCACGGGCTGTCTAAGGCGGGTTTTCCGGATGATGGATGGCAGGATGTGGATCTATCAGTGGTAGCAATAGCGGTCCGTACACCAATGGTCAGCAGGTGGCGATCTCGGCAGCTACAGTCGGCGGGAAGACCTTTGTGGCATGGACTGGTGACACTCAGTATGTGGACAACGCTAGTTCCGCGAGCACCACAGTGACGATGCCGGCACAGGCTGTTTCCCTGACCGCTACGTACGTAGACACCACGTATGCCCTGACGGTCACCTACGGCAACGGCAGCCAGTCGTATACCAATGGACAGCAGGTGATGATCTATGCGTCTGAGCCTCCGGACTCTGGGAAGGTTTTCGACAAGTGGATCGGTGACACCCAGTATTTGGACAACGCCAGTTCCTCAATCGCTACGGTGACGATGCCGGCACAGGCTGTTTCCCTGACTGCGACGTATGTAGACATCACGTATGTCCTGACGGTTACCAGCGGCACGGGTGGCGGGTCGTATACCA